>NZ_JARFVE010000030.1:0-16138 GCF_029194105.1 Rhizobium mulingense
TCCATCCATCGCTGAGTAAAAGGCAGGCAGCTCGCGCCGCCTCGCATGGCAATCTTCAAAACCCGTGCCATGTGGGCAGCAGCATATAAAACAGCTGTTTTGCTGATCTTCAGCTATTTAGTTCCAAACTTTCGAAGGCGGGATCGACAAACTCTTGTCTCGAAACCGCCAAACTGGACGAAGCGGCCGCGAGGTCTTGTCGGTTGGAAATCGCTTGCGTCAAAGATCAACAAATCTCGTCCGTATCCTTACATCTCAGGCGAGGGACAGAAGTAGTGTGGCAAGTCGTAGAGCCAAGCAGATCGGTACCGTCTTGACGGCCGATCGGCTCGCACCACGCGTCCGAATCAAGGCCGGATGATCAGCAGAACGCATATGAAGGCACAGTAGAGATTGTCGCTTACAACAAACTCGCTGTTATGCTGTCTCCATGAACAAATAGGGGGAATGCCGACAGCTTGGCAGCTGCAGTCTTGCAGGCCCGGATTGTTTCGCCATTGGCTGAGATTGACAACGGAGCCGGTTTCGATCGTCAGCGGGCCAGATTCTGAGGAAATGCTCGAAGGCTACAGCAAAGATCGTGAGCAAGCTATCAAGTTAAAGCGCTAGTCGCGGACGCTTTTTTCCGGCCATACGCTCAGCTCCGACAAATGTGGATCGCGTAGTCGAATACGGCGAAGAGCTTAAGGCAATTTTAGTAGGTGCTATCAGAATTGACCGATGATCATTATCCGACGACGACATCACCGCTCATCTTTAGGAAAGTGGCATTTGCGCGTGCCCGCACAGTCGTAATATCGGGAGCAATAATCCCCCGTATCGGTTCAACGTCGCCGGACAAGCCCGCCAGGTTGCATCTGTGGCCTTCACGTTTTCAAGATCTCGCGCCCGACGAACTCTGCCGCTCCAGAAAGACTTCCGCTTTCCTCAGGGAGAAAGCATTCATTAAAATCGCCGCATTCCTTGCAGCTGGGAGCGCTACAAAGGGAAAAGCCTTCAGCTTCGCAAATCTTGCGGTAAAAATACTTCTTCCACCTCATGTTGTTGGTGTTGCCTGCCACCAGCGCCGGAAAATGCGCGAACAGCAATCTCCTAAGTTCGGCTTTGTCAAGCAAGCCGAGATCCCGCCAGAGGTGGTCTTCGCGCATGGAACGTCGCGCAATGATCTTAGCAAAACGCACGCCCTCAGGGTCGCCTGGCCGCACATGCCCTAGGAGCATATCGCGCAACAGTTGCTCCTCTGCATCAGGCATGCAATCACTCGCCTCTTGCAGGGCAAAAGCGCGGATAAGCCTTGCCGGAAAACTGCGGGCTGGTATATCCCGCAGCTCCCTAAGCGAAAGGCCGGTTGCCTCGGTCGCGGTGGCAATCCCCATCTCAATTTCTTCAAGTGCGCGCGAAAAAACGCGGAAGAGCACATAGTCATCAAAATATAACTTGAGACCCATCTGGCATGGTCGGCTGAAATAGCGTGTTTGGCAATCGTCGCAGTGGTCGACGGCTATGCCGGTTTGACGTGCGGCGTCCGCAGCTGGCACCGCCACCGTCGAGACCCCGATGTGATGCACATTTGGCATGCGCTTCGTCGCTTTCTCCAATAATCGAATTCAGTTGGCTGCTTTGATCCCCGCAAGGCGAGCATTCAAAGGTTGTGCCAGCTTGAGCAAGTGACAGTTGAAGCCGGCTTTTCAATCACTCGATCGCCCGTGCAGCGGGGAGGCGATCCCGCCTCCCAGTTATCGCCAAACGGACAAACGCAGGCTTTCAATCTGCGGCGCCGATCGAGCAGTCTGAGTGTAGCAATCTGAGGGAAGATCAAAGATCAATTGCTGCGCAACGACGTGTTAGCCGCCGATAGAGTTATCATATGTCTCTTCGATAGTCCTCAGAGTAGTTGGAGACCGGCACTGAACGTCTTCCGACCTTCAGTGTTGACCTTTGTCCAGTTGAACGGGAGGCCTTCGGCAACGTAGTAAACGCCGCTTTGAGGCGTCAGCTTTCCGTTTCTCGAGCCCATGTCGCCACGCTCGCGGACTCTCAGCGAATCGGCGCGATAGAGTTCATTCTCCTGGATCCTATCATTCGTCATTGCGCTCATAGGAGCACCGGGGAGCGGCGATCAATACGCACTTGCAGGCCTTCCAGTGCGCCCGCAACGATGAGGCCCTTGTTCGCCACTCGGTCCATCGGAACAAACACAGGATCAAGCACCGGCCGGCAACATTCAAAACGTCGCGCGGCTTCCGTCATCGTTATTGACGGCGAACGATAAGGTTTACTACCATCGCCTCCCAAAAGCGCTATCTGCCCGGCAAGAGGGATCGGGTACCCGTCAAAGATCGTAAAGGCGGTTAACCCAACTCGCAAAGCTTCTTCGCCAACAAATAGCGAGTGCATGTCGTCGAAGCGGATCATCTGAATAAGATCACTGCCAATTAAACCGGCGATCGATGCAATGCTGTTGCGATCAGGGAGCTCAGCGGCGCGAAAGATCGCACTTTCCGGCTCCAACAGATACACAAAATTTTCCATATCCTTGCCTTCTAAATTCTTGAAAAGAGCTCGTGCCCAGCTGCTTTTGACGGGAGCGAAAGCGACTCGTGCATCAACTTGGGATAGCGACAACGCGCGGCAATATGCAGATTTCAGCGTGCTGTGTAAATGGTCCTGCGCCAATTCGGTTCGGTTCAATTCAAGCCAGGCTCCGGACGCGTCGCTCCGATGTCGCCCAGCCAGTTGATTCTATTGAGATATTTTAATGGGCGTGTTTTTATTCCGGCCAGCCCCCATACCAACTCCGGGCCAAACATGAACGCGACGATGTTAGACCATACCGGCAGCCGCGCAGTCGACTAAGCGGGTTCAGCAATCGAACGCGGCGGCCATCGGCGTCGCCGCACGTATGGCTCGAATTTGTCCCAAATTTGCGGAACGGGATCCCGACCTTGGGCAAACTATGCAAACGGGTGCGTGTTCCAAGTTTGACGAGATCTGTACGTCTGTGAAACGATTGCGCTTCATTCCCTGGTCCTCTCAATGGGCCAGAGCTTACTTCAAAATGGATTATTTCAACGGGGCAAGGTCAAAGGCACCCCTTACGACGTATAAAGCAGAAAGAAAATTTGCAATCGGCGAGTTCCATCCGAGCATCACGACATTTGGCTAGCGCAACCGGGGCAACAGCCGCGCTCACTGTTGGCTGACTTAAAGTGTGCTGAGTGCCGCGGTCGCGAGTTCGCGCTCGGTCCCCAGGCGTTTTCGGTGCCGCGTTTTTAGCGTTATTCAAAACGCGGATGATGGCATCCAATCAATCTATTTTGCCTGATTAGCGACCTTGGTGCATGACCAAGGTGTCTCACCAAACAAGCCGATCGCGACCTCAGCGGAGAACGTACAAAAATGCAATAGATAGGAAGCGGCAGATTTTATTGCGTATCCCGGAGAGATACTGGCGCCGCCTTGTTGCTCGCTATGGCGGCGGCCTTCGGAGTCTGGCGAACAGGATTTGCCGAGTCGGAAGCCGCGAAAGAAGAAGTCGTCACTTTGGCGTATTCGCGCTGACCCAACTTTTGGCAACCTATGGCACTCACGGCGAAGTCATGCACGTTCATAGCGTGGACGAATCGGGCGAAACGTCAGCGTCGACGCAGTTCAAGTATTGGACGAACGAACGGGAGCAAGACCTTGCCCTTTAGAACTTTTTTTTGCATCCTGCTACTGGTCACGTGCACCAGCGCTGTTTCGGCCTACGCCGCGTCGCTTTCCATCTTCAAAGCGTTCGCCGTAACACTAGCGGCTTCGGTTTTCCTTCAGGTCGTTTATTTCTTGAGCCTGCTATTTATGTCCTTCCGGCCCACGCGCGAGAGCGACAGGTCGATACATTCAGGAACTCGGCAGGCAAACCAGCCACAAAAACATGATCGCGATGAAACTGAGCTGACTTGCCACTGAATTTTCATCCGGCGGCGATTAGAGCCTCGGCGGTTTTGAATACGTCAAGTGGCGCGGTGTGAGCAACCGGCGGAAACGCGAAGCCTTCATCTTGCGCAGCGTTGGAGCCGGTTGCGGCGATGGTCCCGGCATAATCTTCCGGGGTCTGATATCCGAGCGATTAGTGCGGCCGGAAATTATTGTGATCGTCCGCCCATTCGGCAATGGCGCTTCGGGCATGATTGAGGCCAAAGAACAGGCTTTCGTTGAGCAGTTCGTCGCGCATCCGACCATTGAAGCTCTCGGCATAGCCGTTCTGCATCGGCTTTCCCGGCGCGATGTAGTGCCAGTCGACTTTGTGATCCTTCGACCACGCGAGGATCGCATTCGAGGTGAGTTCAGTGCCGTTGTCGGAGACGATCATCCCCGGCTTGCCGCGTCGTTCGATCAGGGTCGTCAGTTCGCGAGCGACACGACGACCGGAGATCGAGGTGTCCGGGATCGCCGCCAGGCATTCGTGCGTCACGTCATCGACGATGTTGAGCACGCGAAACCTCCTTCCGCAAGCGAACTGGTCGTGCACGAAGTCTAGCGACCATCGGGCATTGGCCTTAGCTTCGACCGGAATCGGAGCACGCGTGCCGACAGCACGGCGTCTGGCGTTGCGCTTGCGGACAGAGAGACCCTCCTCGCGATAAAGGCGATAGATGCGATTGACCCCGGACGGTTCTCCCTCCCGCCGAAGCAGGACGAACAGCCGCCGGTAGCCGAAACGCCGCCGCTCATTGGCGAGGTCGCGCAGCTTCGCTCGCAACTCGGTTTCCGGCGGTCGGTTCGACTGATAGCGGATCGTCTTGCAGTCGGCGGATATGATCTGGCAGGCCCGCCGTTCCGAAAGACCCATGACGGTCTTCAGATGCGTGACGGCGTCACGCTTGGCGACAGGCCCTACCATTTTTTGAAAGAAGCTCGCGGAGTGCTGCTGCGTCCAACATCTGCTCGGCGAGCAGCTTCTTCAGTCTCGCGTTCTCGTCCTCAAGCGCCTTCAGCCGTTTCGCCTCGGAGACTTCCATACCGCCGTATTTGGCTTTCCAATTATAAAACGTTGCTTCTGAAATTCCGTGCTTGCGGCAGAGGTCGGCCACCTTTGCGCCCGCCTCCTGCTCCTTCAGCACCGCAATAATCTGCCTTCCGTAAATCTCTGCTTCTTCATGCGTCCGTCCTTTGATGGGCCGGACTCTAATCAATTCTGGAGGAAATTCGCAGGGGCAGGTCAGAGCAGTCCAACGTCCCCCAGCTTGACCTAAGGCGTAAACGGCGCACCCCTTAGTTAGCGGTGTAGGTATTGACCCAATTCATCAGGCTAAAGCTCAATTCGATGTCATGGAACTACTCAACAACCTCCAGCAACCGAGGACCGCTTTCTTCACCACGGTGCGGCGGTCCATGAGATGCTGCATTGGTCTCCCGATTGCTTCATCTTCGGCAGGAGGCTTCTTGATTGGGCATCGTCTGGTTTAGAAAGCACCTCCGACTCAGGCGACTGTTGCCGACCGCCGCTCCTGATTAGATGACATGTTTCCGGAAGAGAACATGCTTCGAAATTTGAGCGTTTCCCGTTGCCTTTTCGACCTACGCCGATCGAGAAGCTCGACCGTCTCGGTAAGCGCGGGGGTGGAAACATTAAGAACAACGTCAACGAGATGACTACAAGCTCAGAACTTGCATTTGGCGGAAATAAGCTCCGCAAACTTTACTACCGGAGGGTCGAGGCGGGTCCAGTCTGATTTGCCCAGAGCCGGCGCTTTTAACGCGGCGGCCTCGGCGCAGTCGACGACGTTCCCGCCCATCGGACGAAAACTCGCGGGGCAACTTCGACGTCGAAGATGGCGCGGATTGTTGCACGAAAGCCCGCCGCGAGGGCATCCCATGCAGGTCGCCGACTATCGGACGCAGACCGGCGTTAGAGCAGTCTTTTGTCAGACATGTACTCCGCGGTTGTCGGCATTGAGACTGAATGGCGGGAGCTTGACACTACGCGCTGCTACGAAATGCCTGCTGAACCCACGAATTCACTTCGGCACGCGATTTGCTCTGGTCACGGTATGTCGCCAATCGCAGCGCGATGGCCTTCGGGCGGCGCATCGCTGTTCGCGTCTCGTGAGTTCCGATGGTTTGCTGGGCAATGATAGTGGCTCGGTTGTGTGTGCCGGGAAAATGTGAGGAGTGTTAGATGCGATCTAGAGTTCTTCGTTTGCGACCCACAACAATCGCCCACGTCGCGAGCGGTACAGCCAAAGCGGCAGACCTTGAGCCAGGCGGGAAGCCGGGGGTGTGGGACTGGACTGGAAGTTCTGTTTGCGGACGGGTCGGTGGGCGGGTGCGGTCGAACCTGCTGCGCCAATTCCTACGGTCGGCCGACCTATGGCGATACCGACATGTTCGATTTCAACCGGCTGCAAAACCCGCACCTGCCGCTCGGCCAGGGGCCGCATCTGTGCCTGGGCGCTGCGCTGGCGCGCCTGGAATTGGGAAGTGTCTTCCCCCCGCCGTTCGTGCGGCCGGAGGATCTGGCGCTGGCAATCGCCGCAGAGGGCGTGGTCTACACGTTGCCTTAACTCATTTGCTGCCCGCAGTCTGCCCATCATCTTCCGCCCCTTCCGGGCTTAAAGAGTGAAGCGTCACCATGTCCGAACAATCCTTGCCGACGCTGCCGATGTGGCGGGTCGATCACATCGAGCCCTCGCCCGAGATGTTAGCGCTACGCGCCAAAGGTCCGATCCACCGCGTGCGCCTTCCGTCCGGGCACGAATGCTGGTGGGTGACAGGCTATGACGAGGCCAAGGCGGTGCTGTCTGACGCGGCATTCCTGCCCGCGGGAATGCCTCCGGCGGATTTCACCCCCGATTCGGTCATTCTCGGTTCGCCGGGATGGCTGGTCTCGCACGAAGGGGACGAGCATGCTCGGTTACGCACGATCGTGGCGCCGGCCTTCAGCAACAGCAGGGTGAAGCTGCTTACGCAGCAGGTCGAGGCGATCACCGTGCAGTTGTTCGATACGCTGGCGGTTCAGCCCCAGCCCGCAGACTTGCGACGCCATCTCTCCTTTCCGCTTCCGGCCAAGGTAATCAGCGCGCTGATGGGCGTGCCCTTCGAGGAACACGCCTTTTTCGCAGAGCTCTCCGACGAGGTGATGACGCACCAGCATGAAAGCGGCCCGCGCAGCGCGTCGGGCTTGGCCTGGGAAGAGCTCCGCGCCTACATTCACGGCAAAATACGGGGCAAGCGACAGGATCCGGGCGATAACCTGCTGACGGATCTGCTAGCCGCGGTTGACCAGGGTGAAGCGACCGAGGAAGAGGCGGTCGGCCTCGCGGCGGGCGTGCTGGTGGCGGGGCACGAGAGCACCGTCGCGCAGATCGAATTCGGCCTGCTGGCCATGTTTCGCCATCCGCAACAGCGCGAACGCCTGGTCCGCGATCCGTCCCTGGTGGACAAGGCGGTGGAGGAAATACTGCGAATGTATTCGCCTGGCGCGGGCTGGGACGGCATCATGCGCTACCCCCGGACCGACGTGACCATCGCGGGCGTGCATATACCCGCGGAGAGCAAAGTACTGGTCGGCCTGCCGGCGACCTCGTTTGATCCGCGCCATCTCAAAGACCCGGAAGTCTTCGACATCGGACGCGACGCAAATCCCCACCTGGCGTTCTCCTACGGGCAGCACAATTGCATCGGGGCGGCGCTGGCGAGGCTGGAACTGAAGGCCGTATTCGGTTCGATCTTCCAGCGCTTTCCCGCGTTGCGCCTGGCCGTGGCGCCCGAAGAACTGAAGTTGCGCAAGGAGATCATCACCGGCGGGTTCGAGGAAATGCCGGTGCTCTGGTGCGGACGCCCCCCGGCATCGCAATCTTCTCATTTGACGGCGCCTGGCGCGGGCCGGTCAGATCAGCCACCCGACAGGTAACCAAGATGGACGTGCAAGAAACCAAGGCAGCATGCCACGACGCCTTCGCCGAGCTAGCGTCGCCAGCATGCATCCAAGACCCGTACCCGTTCATGCGGTGGTTGCAAGAGCACGATCCGGTGCACCGCGCGGCGTCGGGCCTCTTTCTGTTGAGCCGCCACGCCGACATCTACTGGGCGTTCAAGGCCACGGGCGATGCGTTTCGGGGGCCGGCGCCATCCGAACTGGCGCGCTATTTCCCGCGTGCGGCGTCCAGCCTGTCGCTCAATCTGCTGGCGTCCACGCTAGCCATGAAGGAACCACCGACGCATACGCGTCTGCGCCGGCTGATTTCGCGCGATTTCACCGTGGGCCAGATCGACAACCTGCGGCCGAGCATCGCGCGCATCGTCGCAGCCCGCCTGGATGGCATGGCGCCCGCACTGGAGCGAGGAGAGGCGGTGGACCTGCATCGGGAATTCGCACTGGCCTTGCCCATGCTTGTCTTCGCTGAATTGTTCGGCATGCCCCAAGACGACATGTTCGAGCTCTCAGCGATCGTCAGCGCCATTCTAGAAGGCCTGAGCCCGCACGCCAGCGATCCACAGCTCGCCGCGGCGGACGTGGCCAGCGCCAGGGTGAAGGCCTATTTCGGCGACCTCATACTGCGCAAGCGCGCCGATCCCCGCCGCGACATCGTGTCGACACTGGTCGGCGCACACAGCGACGACGCCGATACGCTTTCGGACGCGGAGTTGATCAGCATGCTGTGGGGCATGTTGCTGGGCGGCTTCGCCACCACTGCTGCGACTATCGACCATGCGGTGCTGGCGATGCTGGCCTACCCCGAGGAGCGGCACTGGCTGCAGGGAGACGCCGCAGGGGTGGAGGCATTTGTAGAAGAAGTACTGCGCTGCGAGGCGCCCGCCATGTTCAGCTCCATTCCGCGTATCGCCCAGCGCGACATCGAATTGCATGGCGTGGTGATCCCGAAGGACGCGGACGTGCGCGTGCTGATCGCGGCCGGCAATCGCGACCCGGACGCTTTCGCTGATCCCGACCGATTCGATCCGGTGCGGTTCTACGGCACCAGGCCTGGCATGTCGAGCGACGGAAAGATTATGCTGAGCTTCGGCCACGGCATCCACTTCTGCCTAGGTGCGCAACTCGCCAGGGTGCAGCTGACCGAGAGCCTGCCGCAGATCCAGGCTCGCTTCCCCACGTTGGCCTTGGCCGAGCAGCCGACCCGGGAGCGCTCAGCGTTCCTTAGGACGTTCCGCGCGCTGCCGGTGCGGCTGCGCGCGCAGGCGGCGGCTGAGGTTCGCGTCGTGGTCGACCAGGATCTGTGCGGAACCACTGGTCAGTGCGTGTTGACGCTGCAGGGCGCCTTTCGTCAGCGCGAACCGGACGGCGTGGCCGAAGTGTGCATGGCGACGGTCCCGCAGGCGCTGCATGCCGCTGTGCGGCTCGCAGCCAGCCAGTGCCCCGTCGCGGCCATCGGGTGATCGAAAGCGAAGCCGGCGATGACCATTGCACCAACCCCGGCCCTACGCCCTCTCCGGCAGACGCTGAGCGACATGCAGCGAAAGACCTACGCAATCCAGGAGAACATGATGGAACGATTTAAAGGCAAGGTGGCCGTGGTGACCGGCGCCGGCGCCGGGATCGGCAAGGCATGCGCCCTCGCCATCGCGCGCGAGGGCGGCAGAGTGGTGGTTGCCGACATTGATGGCCCCGCTGCCATCGCCTGCACCGCACAGATCGCAGCCGAAGCGGGCCAAGCGCTGGCCGTGGCCATGGACATCGCAGATGCGCAGGCGGTGGCAGAGCTGTTCGAAACGGCGAAGCGGCGCTTCGGTGGGGTCGACGTGCTTGTGAACAATGCGAGCGCCATGCATTTGACCCCGCTCGACAGCGCGATCCTCGACCTGGACGTGGCGGTCTGGGACCAGACCATGGCGACCAATTTGCGCGGCACGCTCCTCTGCTGCCGGCAGGCCATCCCACAAATGATCGGCCGTGGTGGTGGCGCGATCGTGAACATGTCATCGTGCCAAGGGCTCAGCGGCGACACCGCACTGACGTCATACGCCGCGTCGAAGGCCGCAATGAACATGCTGTCGGCCTCGCTTGCCACCCAGTACGGACACGCGAAGATCCGCTGCAACGCGGTTGCGCCAGGTCTTGTCATGACCGAACGTCTCTTCGCCAAGCTGGACGAGTGCATGCAACGGCATCTACACCGGCACCAGCTCCTGCCGCACGTCGGCCGCCCCGAGGACGTAGCCGCGCTGGTCGCGTTCCTGCTCTCGGAGGAGGCTGCGTTCATCACCGGCCAAGTGGTGTGCATCGACGGCGGCATGTTGGCGCATGTTCCAACCTACGCCGACGGTGGCAACAGCGCGGCTCGGCCGGCCGGTGACGCCGCCGAAGCAGCCGCAGCGTCGCATTGGTGATGGACATGCTGCTCAACCCGCTGAACCGCTGGCGCCGGCTACGGGACGACATCCCGGTCATGCCTGGCGCTTTCCCCCTGGTCGGGCATCTTCCCGCCATCGTCTGCGATCTGCCGCGCCTGCTGCGGCGCGCGGAACGGACGCTAGGCAGCCACTTCTGGCTGGACTTCGGCCCGGCCGGACACCTGATCACATGCCTGGATCCGGATGCGCTCGCATTGCTCCGGCACAAGGAAGTGTCCTCGGCACTGATCGAAGAGATGGCGCCCGACATCCTTGGCGGAACGTTGGTCACTTTGGACGGTAGCGCGCACCGGCAGGCGCGCGATGGGATAAAGGCGGCGTTTCTGCCCAGGGGTCTGTCCGAGGCCGGCATTGGCGAGCTGTTCGAACCAATTATTAGGGCTCAGGTCAAGGCGTGGCGCGACCGCGGTGAAGTCGCTATCCTGCCAGACACTCGCAACCTGATGCTCAAACTCACCTTCAGTCTCATGGGCATCCCCGCCCAAGACCTGTCGGAGTGGCATCGCAAGTACCGGCAACTGCTACAATTGATGGTCGCGACCCCGATCGACCTGCCGGGGATGCCACTGCGGCGCGGCCGCGCCGCCCGCGATTGGATCGACGCGCAGTCGCGCCAGTTCATCCGGGACGCGCGCGCGCCCGCCGCGCGCACCGGGTTGATCAACGACATGGTGAGCGCCTTCGATTGCAGCGATGGCGCGCTCTCCGATGACGTCCTGGTCGCCAATATCCGTTTGCTGCTGCTTGCCGGCCACGAGACCTCCGCCTCGACGATGGCCTGGATGGTGATCGAGCTGGCGCAGCATCCAGAGCTGTGGGACGCCCTGGTCGAAGAGGCGCAACGCGTGGGCGCGGTGCCGACCGGGCACGAGGACCTGGCGCAATGTCCGGTCGCAGAGGCGCTGTTTCGGGAGACGCTACGAATGCATCCGGCTTCCTCGCTCGTACCGCGTCGCGCGATGCAGGAATTACAACTCGGCCCGCGGCGCATTCCTGCGGGCACTCATTTGTGCATCCCACTGCTGCATTTCTCGACCTCGCCGCTGCTGCACGAAGCGCCCGATCCGTTTCGTCTGGGGCGGTGGCTGCAACGCACGGAGCCGATCCGGCCGGTGGACATGCTGCAGTTCGGTGCCGGCCCACACGTCTGCATGGGCTATCACCTTGTATGGCTGGAGCTGGTGCAGTTCAGCATCGCCTTGGCATTGACCATGCAGGAGGCCGGGGTGCGGCCGCGGTTGATGAGCGGCGTCGAAAAAGGCCGGCGTTATTACCCGACCGCATCCGTCCATGACAATCCGCATCGGATTCTCATGAGCTGGGATCCTCTGCCCCGTGTCAAGAGGCAGCGGCGACGGCGATGAGCGGCATTGCTGCACTCGGCGCGCGCGCAGTGCGACGCCGGCAGCACCGCGGCGGCTCGCCGCTCGCCGCGGCATTCTCTGTCAGGTACAAGGAGATGAACAACATGCAGAAGGATTCCACGCTAAACGACGACCGAACTGGCGTTTCCCTGTTCGGCGGATCGGGCGCGCTGGCGTGCGGCGGATTGCCGGTGCGCGCGTCCATAGGCATGGGCGCGCTATGCGCCGTCGCGGAGGATGCCGCGCGTTACGCTGTACCGCGCGCTGGATCGCTATCGCGCCTGTTTCGGCCTTGTATTGTAGGTGGTCGAGGATGACACGCCAGCGGATGACGCGACGCTGGGGAAGCCCCCGGCAAGCATGCGGCGGAGAAAAAAGCAACCGGCGTGCCGATCACGGAGCTGCATGCAGCGCCCCAGTCAGTGCCGGGCCTATGGCAAGGGGCCGGAGAAGCCATCACCTCGCTGCGGCCGCGTGCGGAGCGGTTGGCGCAGGCCGTGCAGCGGGGGGGTATCTGTTTAAGCACGCGCCGTGCGCATTGGCGCCGGTCCGCACGGAGGCGCCGCCGTACCGCTGCGATCGGCCGGCGGCAGCGCTAGATGCTACATTGTGTCCGATTCCACGGCGCAGATCGGAGCGGTTGCCCACCGCGGCCCGCCGCGGTGCCCGGCGTCCGCCCGATTCTGCTTCTCGTCAACTGCCTGCAGAAGGAACATCCCGCATGAATGCGCTGTCCGAACAGATCCTTTCTGAATTGCGCCACCTGCTGAACGAGACGCGCGATGGCGGCAGCGTGAGTCCGTCCGTTTACGACACGGCGCGCGTTTTGCAGTTCAGCAGCAACGTCACCGGTCGGCAGAACGCATACGCGTGGCTCATGGCGCAGCAACAGGCCGATGGCGGGTGGGGAAGTGCTGACTTCCCACTGTTCCGCCATGTACCCACGTGGGCGGCGTTGCTTGCATTGCAGCGTGCCGATCCTCTTCCCGGCGCTGCGGACGCAGTTCAGGCTGCAACGCGGTTCCTCGAGCGCCAGCCGGATCCCTACGCAGATGCGGTGCCGGAAGACGCGCCGGTAGGCGCGGAGCTGATCCTGCCGCAGATCTCCGGCGAGGCCACATCCTTGGTGGGCGACGTGGTGTTTCCGCGCTACTCGGCGCTGTTGCCGTTGCGGCAAGCGTGCCTGGCTAAGTTGGGGACGGTGGGACCGCTGCCGAGCGGCCATCCGTTGTTGCACTCCTGGGAAGCCTGGGGGACGTCGCCGACCACAGCATGCCTGGACGACGACGGCAGCATCGGCATCAGCCCGGCGGCAACCGCCGCGTGGCGTGCGCACGCCCTCACAAAGGCGAGCGCGCCACAGGTCGAGCGTGCCGACAGGTATCTTCAGGCCGCATCGCGCGCGGCGCGCAGCGGCATCGAAGGTGTCGTTCCCAGCGTCTGGCCGATCAACGTGTTCGAGCCATGCTGGTCGCTGTACACTCTGCATCTGGCCGGGTTGTTTTCGCATCCCGCGCTCGCCGAGGCGGTACGCGTGATCGTCGCGCAGCTCGATGCCTGTCTGGGCGTGCGCGGTCTGGGTCCGGCCTTGCACTTCGCGGCCGATGCGGACGACACCGCTGTTGTGTTGTGCATCCTGCGCCTAGCAGGACGCAACCCGGCTGCCGACGCGTTGCGCCACTTCGAAATCGGCGGGCTGTTCGTTACCTTCCCCGGCGAGCGCAATGCCTCGGTGTCGACCAACATCCACGCCCTGCATGCGTTCAGACTGTTGGGAAAGCCCACCGCCGGCACCAGCGCTTACCTTGAGGCCAATCGCAACGCGGACGGTCTATGGGACAATGAAAAATGGCACGTTTCGTGGCTGTATCCCACCGCGCATGCAATCGCTGCGCTCGCGCAAGGCGCGCCCGAGTGGCGCGACGAGCGCGCGCTGGCGGCGCTGTTGCAGGCGCAGCGCGACGACGGCGGCTGGGGCGCGGGTCGCGCGTCTACATTTGAGGAAACCGCCTATGCGCTGTTCGCGTTGCACGTGATGGATGGGCGCGAAGAGCCGACAGGGCGCGCCCGCATCGCGCTGGCGGTCGCGCACGCGCTGGAGTGGATGCTCGCTCGCCATGGGGCGCATGAATTGCCGCAAACGCCGCTGTGGATCGGCAAGGAATTGTATTGCCCGACCCGGGTCGTGCGCGTGATCGAACTCGCCGGCTTGTGGCTGGCTCTTCGTTGGGGGCGGTGCACCCCGGCCGAGGGAGCAGGAGGAATAGCGCAATGATCCCGACCGAAAGCGCGCTGCAGCAAGTACTGGAGTGGGGGCGTTCCCTGACCGGATTCGCCAACGAACATGCCGTAGAAGCAGTTAGGGGCGGACAGTACATCCTGCAGCGTATCCAACCGAGCTTGCACGATATCAGCGCCCGCACCGGCCGCGATCCGCAGGACGAAAAGCTGATCGTGACGTTTTATCGCGAGTTGGCGCTACTGTTTTGGCTCGACGATTGCAACGACCTTGGCCTGATCGCGCCGGAGCAGCTGGCCGCGGTGGAGCAGGCGCTGGGGCAGGGCGTGCCATGCGCGCTCCCCGGTTTCGAGGGCTGCGCTGTGCTGCGCGCTTCCCTGGCCGCGCTCGCCTACGATAGGCGCGACTATACTGAGCTTCTTAACGATACCCGGTGCTACTGCGCGGCGCTGCGCGCCGGACACGCGCAGGCGGCGGGGGCGCAACGCTGGTCGTACGCCGAATACTTGCACAATTCCATCGATTCGATCGCCTACTCGAACGTGTTCTGTTGCCTGTCGTTGCTATGGGGGCTGGACATGGCGACCCTGCGCGCGCGTCCGGCGTTTCGCCAGGTGCTGCGGCTCATCTCCACGATAGGGCGCCTGCAGAACGATCTGCATGGATGCGCCAAGGATAGGTCGGCGGGAGAGGCCGACAACGCTGCCATCCTGCTCCTGCAGCGTTATCCGGCTATGCCTGTGGAGGATTTCCTCAACGACGAGCTGGCCGGCCATGCGCGCATGCTGCACCGAGTGATGGTGGAAGAACGCTTTCCTGCACCATGGGGACCGTTAATCGAGGCCATGGCGGTCATTCGCGCGAAGTACTACCAGACCTCGACCAGCCGCTACGGCAACGATGCCGCGGGGGGAGGCCAACGTGCGCCGGCGTGAACGCGCGGGAGGCGGCGGCGTGCGCGCGGCGCCTTCGGTCCGATCCGACGCAACGCCAACGCCCAATACGGCGGATCGAGCGAGCGGGTGCGACGACGCCCTGACCCGGCGCAAGGACGACCATCTGGACCTCGTGCTGGATCGGCGAACGGCGCCAGCCACGGTCGCCGCCGGTTGGGAGCAAATCCGGTTCGAACACTGCGCACTACCCGAGCTGGACCTGACGCAGATCGAACTGCGCACCTCGCTGTTAGGCAAGCCCATGCGTGCGCCGCTGCTGATCAGTTCCATGACCGGCGGAATGCCACGCGCCGAGGCCATCAATCGGCGCCTGAGCGAGGCGGCGCAAGCCTTGGGGATCGCCATGTGCGTCGGTTCGCAGCGCGTAAGCCTGCAATCGCGCAATTCCCAGGGGCTGACGCGCGCCCTACGCCGCCTGGCGCCTGACATTCCCTTGCTGGCCAATATCGGCGCTGCGCAACTGCGCGAGGCCGACGGCCTTGATCTGGCGCGCCGGGCTATCGATGCGCTGGAGGCTGATGGGCTGATCGTCCATCTCAATCCGCTGCAGGAAGCGCTACAGCCGGATGGCGACCGCGACTGGCACGGCGTCCTGGCGCAGGTGACTCGCGCCGCGCGTAGCGTGGGCGTGCCGATCGTGGCCAAAGAAGTCGGGTCGGGCCTGTCCGCCTCGGTGGCCTGCGCGCTCGTCGAGGCGGGTGTTGCGGTGATTGATGTCGCCGGAGCTGGCGGCACCAGTTGGGCCGCGGTGGAGGGCGAGCGCGCCCGCGATGCCGCCGGCCGTGCAGTGGCGATGGCGTTCGCCGATTGGGGGATCCCGACACCCGCCAGCTTGCAGGCGGTACGTCGGGCGCTGCCAACGGTGAAGCTTATCGCATCCGGCGGGATCCGCGACGGCGTCGACGTGGCCAAGGCCATTCGCCTGGGTGCGGACATCGCCGGACAGGCAGCCGGCGTGCTGCCAGCGGCTACGGTATCGACCGAAGCGGTCGTCGCGCATTTCGAGGTCGTCATCCGCCAGTTGGCCGTCGCCTGCTTTTGCACCGGCTCACCTGATCTGGCGACGTTGCGCCAGGCGCGCTTGTTGCCCTCCGCGCATCTGCCAGCCGGATGATGCCGGCGTCGCCCGCTCGTGTCGGCCGGCGCCTAGTTGTGAGCTTTCAGGAGGTTGTCCATTCGGCCCTGGTCGAGAAAGCTGAGGTTGTCAAAGCTTCAGTGATTCT
>NZ_JARFVE010000031.1:0-16017 GCF_029194105.1 Rhizobium mulingense
AGCCGATGCTGCAGGACATGCGAGAAGGCGCGATCCTCCTTGCTGACCGCGCCTACGACACCAACGCCTTGCGAGACGCCTGCTTTCACCTCTCGACGGTGGTCACCATCCGGGCGGCAGTTATCGGCTTAGCCAAAAGCGACGCTCCGGCAATCTGCGGAAGATTGGGGCCAGTGCTCGGATCTAACGAAGCACAAACCGATGGGGTCAGTTCTTCAATTCGGCAAGTGGGACTAGTTCCTCGAGTCGTTTGACAGCCATAGCCGAGCGATTCTATCCGGCGCTTTCAGGCTTCCGGAAGGTTTCAATCTGCTCCAGAGCTTTACCCAGAGTAGGTTAGAAAGCCGCCAATGCCGAGCCATGATAAGTTCTTCCAGGGAGCGACGACGCAAGTCCCCCGCCGTCGCGACAACAGGCTCGGTCCGTTAGTAGGAACCGTGGAGCTCGAATTTTATCTATGCCGTGAATGGGTATCATCCAAACAATCGATTTTACGAATTAAATGGCGTGATCCATTAGACGAGCATCTTGACGGAAATCAAGTTGTCGATGGCGCGCCAGTGGTGTAGAGGGATCAAATGTGTGGCTTTGGAATGTAATGCTTGCATAAGCGGTCGATCAGCCCATTGCATCACCTTGCAATCGTCGACAGCTCGGGGGTTCACCACCAATCGCACTCGGTACAGTCCGCAACGAGCCGCGGTATTGACAATTCAGACGAGGCGGCCTGGTGACCGCTATTTTGGGAAACGGCCTACGCTACACGCTGCCACGCGCGCGTTTTGACCTGCGTCCACGCGCGGCGTCATCATCCTACCCTTTGGGCGGCCGGTCTCCGAATGGCCCACCAAGATAATTTACCGGAAAGGACGAGAGCAATGACGCAACTCGATTGCTCGTGCGAAGTGCACGGTGAGCGCGATGACGGCACTGGTCGTCACAGCGTTTATTTGACGTTCGACGACGGTCCGCATCCATTTTGTACACCGGAGATTCTTGATATTCTGGCTGAACACCGGGTGCCGGCAACATTCTTCGTCATCGGCGAGTTTCTGGCCGATCAATCGAAATTGGTCCAGCGAATGATTGCAGAGGGGCATGAAGTCGCCAACCACACAATGACGCATCCAGACCTGTCTGACTGCGAACCCGACGAGGTGCAACGTCAGATACTCGAGACAAACAGAGCCATAAAAATGGCGTCGCCTCAGGCGGTGGTGCGGCACATCCGGGCTCCTTACGGCATCTGGACCGAAGAAGTACTCAAGGCTTCGGCGAATGCGGAACTCACTGCCGTGCACTGGTCGGTAGATCCACGAGACTGGTCTCTTCCCGGGGCCGACGCCATTGTCAATGATGTGCTGCAGTCTGTCCGACCGGGGTCAATCGTGCTCTTGCACGACGGTTGTCCCTCCAGTGAAATGCAGCAAGGAACTGACCGCAGTCTGCGCCACCAGACTATTATGGCGTTATCTAGGATAATTCCAGCTTTACATGATCGCGGCTTTGTATTCCGCTCGCTTACTCGGGAGTTCTGAAGATCCGATGGATATGCTTGACACAACCAGCACTGTCGCCGTCTCGCTTTATGCACTTCTCTCGACTGCTTATAAAAGCATGCAGGCCGTTTATTCTCTGCCGACCGATGTTTCATTGGCGTCCCAGGGCTTGGCCGGCTTTGACGAGCTGCCCAGCGTAGATGTCATCGTGCCAAGCTTCAACGAGGATCCCCGCACGCTTTCGGAGTGCCTGGCTTCTATTGCGGGTCAGGAATACGGGGGAAGGCTGCAGGTTTACCTAGTTGATGACGGTTCCGAAAATCGCGAGGCTTTGCGACCTGTGCACGAGGCCTTCGCAAGAGACCCCAGATTCAATATTCTCCTGCTTCCCCAGAATGTCGGTAAACGGAAGGCACAGATCGCCGCGATACGCCGCTCTGCTGGAGATATGGTGTTAAACGTCGACTCCGACACGATCCTCGCATCTGACGTCATCAGGAAGCTCGTGCCTAAAATGCAAGATCCGGCTGTCGGCGCGGCCATGGGACAGTTGACGGCCCGCAACCGAAACGATAGTTGGCTGACCCGTTTGATCGATATGGAGTACTGGCTGGCTTGCAACGAGGAGCGTGCGGCACAAGCTCGCTTCGGAGCCGTTATGTGCTGCTGCGGTCCATGTGCTATCTACCGTCGCTCTGCGCTCGCTTCGCTGCTTGACCAGTACGAATCACAGTATTTTCGGGGAAAGCCAAGCGATTTCGGTGAGGATCGGCATCTCACCATTCTCATGCTGAAGGCAGGCTTTCGAACGGAGTACGTGCCGAGCGCCATCGCAGCGACAGTCGTTCCGAACAAGCTAGGACCGTATCTGCGCCAACAACTACGCTGGGCGCGGAGCACGTTCCGGGACACGTTGCTTGGGCTGCGCCTGCTGCCCAACCTCAATCGCTTCCTTACGCTCGACGTTGTCGGACAGAACCTCGGACCGCTGCTTCTGGCACTATCAGTGCTGACGGGGCTCGCACAGCTTGCATTGACGGGCAACGTGCCTTGGTTGCCAGCCCTGATGATTGTGGCCATGACGATGATCCACTGCAGCGTTGTCGCGCTTCGGGCCCGCCAACTACGGTTCCTCGGGTTCTCTCTGCACGCATTTATCAGTATTTTTCTGCTACTTCCCTTGAAAGCCTACGCGCTGTGCACGCTGAGCAATAGCGACTGGCTGGCGCGCAGCTCTGCTGGCAACTCGAATCAACATCCGACGACTGATGCACGCACTGGACATGCGACAGCGCCTCGAAGGCTCAACCCCGCCCGCGATCCTGCCAGGCGAACGACGTCTGACTGCATGTGCAGCGACGAGTAAGATCTATTTACCGAGGTGAACGAGTTGACACAGAGCGACAATTATCAATTGCTGAATCGGGAACTGGCTGCACCCGATCCATGGGGACTCGAGGCCAATCCATTCGAGCGTGAGCGTCACACGCAAATGCTCCGCTTGGCGCTTGCCCAGGGATCCATCTCAAGTGCGCTCGAAGTGGGATGCGCTGCCGGCGCATTTACGGTGCAGCTAGCCCCCCACTGCAAACGGCTCACCGTGATCGATGTTGTGCCTCACGCTATAGAAAGATCGCGTCGACGCATGAGGGATTCTCCGCACATCAGCTGGATAGTCTCTGATGTTCAACAGTTTTCACCTGACGAGAGGTTTGATTTGATCGTTGTGGCGGAAGTGCTCTACTACATTGGAGGAATAGCCGAGATGAGAGGGGCTGTTCGGAATTTAGTGCGGATGCTTGCGCCAGATGGATATCTGGTTTTCGGATCGGCGCGCGACGCTAATTGTCGTCGCTGGGGCCACGTTGCTGGTGCTGAGACGGTCCTCGGCATGCTGAACGAAACTTTGCTCGAGGTAGAGCGGCTTGAGTGTCGGGGTGGGTCGGTCAACGAAGATTGCTTACTCGCCTGTTTCCGGAATCCAATTTCTGCCTCCTAACGGCCCCAACCCTCGACGTTCAGACATGGAGACACTATGCGCGTCTGTGGTATAAAATTGACCCGTGACGGAGCGGACGCGCTTGTCGAGGATGGGTGGCTCGCCTCCTGCGTCGAGCAGGAGAAGCGGGGCAACAACCCGCGATATGAAACTGTCGACAATCTCGACGCGATTGTCGCCGCATTGGCGCAACACGGTCCGGATCCACGCGTTATTGATCAAATCATCATCGATGGAAGGGGTGACAATGCTGAAAGTTCTCTCGAATCCGTCGAGGGCTCCGGTCTCGTTCCAATGACAGGGCATTTTCCTGCAAGAACTATCATCGTGATAGGTGCCACGCGGCCACCGCAGCCCGTGGCTCCGCCTCGTGGCGCCGATCTGCCTGGAGGACCGTGCGCCTTATATAGTCAGCCCTCGAACTCCGGATTGTGAAATGTTGTTTAAGCATCAGACGCGGATGAGATGCCAGGACAGAATTCCGGCTGTTGTCCATCTCGATGAATCTGCACGATTGCAGACCATCCCAGGCACTCTCTCCGTGAAGTCGCCGAGCTACTCTTCGAATGTAACAAGCTCAGGGACATTCGGCTGCTCTGCAACAGAGTGCCAATTACCACGGACGAGGCGTTTTCCCGGATGCTGCTGCAGCCCTTTAATGGAGACGCAATGAACACATCATACGGTGCGATGGACCAAGAAGAACACAACCAACCGAAGAAATGCCAGTCAACGGCGCCCGAGGGTCAGATGAGCGCATGTTCATGTCCGCAATAGATTTTTCCGACGTAAGCAAGACATATGGCGACAAGGCCGTGGTCAACGCGCTATCGTTCCGCGTTTCCCCGGGGCAATGCTTCGGGCTGCTTGGACCGAACGGCGCGGGCAAGAGCACGATCGCACGCATGATCCTTGGCATGACAGCCCCTGATGCGGGGAAGATTACTGTGCTCGGCGTGCCGGTGCCTGCCCAGGCTCGCTTGGCGCGAAAGGGTATCGGCGTGGTGCCGCAATTCGACAACCTTGAGCCTGAATTCACTGTGCGCGAGAATCTGCTGGTCTACGGCCGCTACTTCGGCATGAATACACGCAAAGTCGAGGCGGTCATGCCGTCGCTCCTTGAGTTTGCACGCCTAGAGAGCAAGGTGAATGCGCGTGTATCTGAACTTTCAGGCGGCATGAAGCGGCGCCTGACGCTAGCGCGTGCGTTGATCAATGACCCGCAGCTACTTGTCATGGACGAGCCGACCACCGGTCTCGACCCGCACGCGCGCCACCTGATCTGGGAGCGCCTGCGTTCCCTGCTTACGCGCGGCAAAACGATCATCTTGACCACCCATTTCATGGAAGAGGCCGAACGGTTATGCGATCGACTCTGCGTACTCGAAAGAGGTCGCAGCATTGCCGAAGGGCGTCCGCATGACCTGATCGATGAACTGATCGGGTGCGAAGTCATTGAGATCTACGGCGGCGATCCGCATGAATTGGAATCGCTGGTCGGGCCATATGCCGATCGCGTCGAAATTAGCGGCGAGACCCTTTTTTGCTATGTGTCCGACCCGGAGCAGGTGCGTGTGCGGTTGCGGGAGCGCGCGGGCTTGCGCATTCTGCAGCGTCCGCCGAATCTTGAGGATGTGTTTTTGCGGTTGACCGGGCGCGAGATGGAGAAGTGAACGATGGGTGAAGGTTGTGCCGCGGCTCTGCCCGCCAACGCTTTTAACTGGATTGCGATATGGCGACGCAACTATCTGGCATGGAAGAAAGTAGCACTTGCGTCAATTGTTGGAAGTCTGGCCGATCCTATGATCTACCTTTTTGGCCTCGGCCTTGGCCTCGGAATTATTGTGGGTCGCGTTGACGGCACAACCTACGTTGCGTTCTTGGCGGGCGGCATGGTGGCGACAAGCGCGATGACCTCTGCGACGTTCGAGACGATTTACGCGGCCTTTACGCGAATGCACGCCCAACGCACCTGGGAAGCCATGCTCTACACACAAATGACACTTGGGGACATCATCCTGGGTGAGTTGGCATGGGCAGCGAGCAAGGCATTTCTTGCCGGTACGGGAATCATAATCGTCGCCACCGTGCTAGGCTATGCGACGTGGCCATCAGTCGTCTATGTGCTGCCAGTTATCATGCTCACTGGATTTGCATTCGCGAGCCTTGCGATGGTAGTCACGGCGCTTGCGCCCAGTTACGAGTATTTCATTTTTTACCAGACGCTCGTCCTGACACCAATGCTGTTCTTGTGCGGCGCGGTGTTTCCAATCGCGCAACTGCCCCAGGCCTTTCAGCAGGTAGCGCAGTTCTTGCCTCTAGCGCATGCGATCGACCTCATACGCCCGGCAATGCTTGGGCGCCCCGCGGGCAGCATGGGCCTGCATATAGGCGCGCTTTGCATCTACGCGATTTTGCCGTTCTTCCTGTCGGCAGCGCTGTTGCGTCGGCGCCTGATGTCTTGACGCTACTCGCCACCGCGCCATGAGGGGTATTGCGATGCAGTATCTTGAAAAGACCCGCAGAGCTCTGAAGAAATCATCATAGTCCGGAACAAATGAACCCGTGTCGGCGCCGGTGAGACGATGCAGGTTTTTCGCTCTGCAACTGGCCACCTTGCTAATGTCGATTGGAGCTGCGTGAACCTTCGACTTGCGTCGTCGACAAACTGTCGAGGAGGTTGTTTCATTGGTCGGTTGAACGGCGGGCGTAGGAGAGCATCTGTCCAGTTCCTCCATACTTGGTCGTCAGTCAGCGCGGCTGTTGGGCCAGCGGCGACAGGATCGATCATCCGTGAGACTGTAGCGGCGGCGTCTCAAAGAGGCTCCTCATTCCGACGCCATGAATCACGCCGAACGACAAAACCACGAAAGAATGCTAGGAAATCCTGAGACGTCTCATTACCTCATGGGGCGAGGGCATGCGGGATGCTTCCTGACATAGCACGTCCCGCATCCAGAGGCTTGCTTGATCACTATTGTGAAGCGCGGGCCATTGGAGGGCTTGTGTGAATGCGGGCAACGGTATCGGAAGGTCGGCGATCCGTAGGGGTATTGTCTTTTCGAGCTGCTTGACCAGGCGTAAGGGCATTGTCGCTATGCGCTCGGTCCCTGAAAGCATGAACGGAACCATGCTGAAGCCCTGCACGACTACTTCGACATGTCTCTTAAGCCCATGCCCAAGCAAACACCATTCCTCGATGGAAGCCGTCCTAGCGTTCCCAAACTTCACCACAACGTGTCCCATCGACATATACCTCTCGAGTGTAAGTTGCTCCGAGAGTAGCTTGTTCGAGTGGCAGCCCACGCACACGAGGGTCTCCTCGAATAACGCCACCTTAGGATGTGCGCGCGACATGAGCAATTCCGGAAAGATGAGAAAATCGGCGTCACCGCGCCGCAAGTAATCATCGTAGTTATCGGCGATCGGCAGCAACTCGAAGCTGACGGCGGGCGCTTCTCGGGCGACACGCGTCACGACCTTTTCAAAAAAAACCAATGCGGCGTAATCGGAAAGAATGACCCTGAAGCAGCGATCCGATTGAGCAGGGCAAAACGGATCCCAGGATATGATCGAGACCTGGATGTGAAGCAGAGCCTCGCGGACCGAAGGCGCGAGCCGCTCCGCACGCGGGGTTGGAACGAGTTCGCGACCGACCATGGTAAAAAGGTCGTCATTAAAATAGGTGCGTAACCTGCCGACCGCCGCGCTCATGGCCGGTTGGCTCAAGTTGATGCTGCGCGCTGCCGCCGTGAGATTACGCTCGGTCATCAGGGCGTCGAGTGCGACGAGGAGATTCAGATCAAGGCCCTTGAACCGCATGTCTTCATCCGTAGCGAGGTGGCGAGATAAAAGGTGAAAAGGCTTGGTCTCGCGGTGCGGCGCCACGAGAGACCAGCAAGCAAAGGGTCGCCTAAAATTGAGAAAGTATCGATGTTCCAGCCGCCGTGGCTTTGATGGTCTTACTGCTACCTTCAACCGACACGATTCAGTGGTGCCTGATCAATCTGGCGAGTAGCAGTGTTTTCCGCGGATAAAGGTTTCGGTCTGCGACGTCGATCACTTCGGCGCCTTGAATATGTACTTCGGGGGGTAAGACGCACTCGTAGCACTCACCTTCTTCGGCAGGAGTATCTTGGCAATTGAAGTCTTGAGTGTGCTCCGCTGAATGGGCTTTGTCAGCACCATTCAGGTTTGCGCGGGGGTCACTTGTCGCCGGGCCGCAATCTTGGTTACGATCATCTGCTGCAAGTGACGGCCCGGCCCGCAATGTCAATGCGAGCAACGCTGCAACGATGACGTAGTAACCAATAACCTTCATGAGACGTTTCCTTTCTTCGACTAAGGCCAGGCGATACCAGGTAGGATTGATGCCATTCCGCCGCCAGTGCTTCGGGGCTATAGGCGTTGTTGGATTGGTTGAGAGCCTTTCAACGGATCATACCCGGTGGAGTGGAGACGGCCGTCTATGGAGCATCCGCGAAAATTGGTGAAATCTATTGTTTAAATGCGAGTCATCCATTTGATGCATGCAGACGATGTCTTGCCTGCCCGAACCAACAAGTGTCGCCAACCCCACTGTTTTCAGGGGCGCGTTTTCACCCAGTCCTTCTATCCTCAGTGG
Source organism: Rhizobium mulingense (assembly GCF_029194105.1). Lineage (NCBI taxonomy): Bacteria > Pseudomonadati > Pseudomonadota > Alphaproteobacteria > Hyphomicrobiales > Rhizobiaceae > Rhizobium > Rhizobium mulingense. Next base: position 8,123 of record NZ_JARFVE010000031.1, read on the forward strand.
GCTTGCGCATGTCGTTGCCGCCATCCCCTTCATCCGGGATAGCAAAGGGCGCCGCATGCGGGAGGGACACCCCCGCGTCTCCCGTCAGGCTACGACATTTTGTTCGATCGGCTGCCTTGTATGGAGAAGACCGAATTCCTGACGTTTCAGTGTCGTCGTTTTGCAATGAGATAGAGGTATGGCCGCAAGCCGGCTGGGTCGACCACGTTTGGCCTCCATCGCGGAACGTCGCCGTTAGCTTTCGACGTTCATTTCGAAGATCGTAGCGTGATGAACAAGTCGGTCCACCGCGGCAAGCGTCATGGCCGGGTCCGGAAAGACGCGGTTCCATTCTCCAAAGGGCTGATTGGCGGTGATGATGATGGAGCGCCGCTCATATCTTGCGGAGATGAGTTCGAAGAGCACGCGGGTTTCGGCCTGGTCCTAGTGACGTAGGCCAGGTCGTCGAGGATAAGCAGATCGAACTTGTCGAGCTTTGCGACGGCGGATTCGAGCTGGAGTTCACGCCGTGCGACCTGCAGTTTCTGGACGAGGTCGGTCGTGCGAGTGAACAGCACCCGCCAACCGTTCTCGATTAGCGCGAGGCCGATGGCCGCGGCGAGATGGCTCTTTCCGCCGCCCGGCGGACCGAACATGAGGATATTGGCACCTTTGGCGAGCCAGCTATCGCCAGCGGCAATGGCCATGACCTGGGCCTTGGAGACCATAGATACTGCATCAAAATCAAAGCTGTCGAGCGTCTTTCCCGGTGGCAGGTTCCGCCTGGGCAAAATACGCCGACGCTTTGCGCAGAATCTCGTTGGCCTGACGAAGCTCGCGGTTCTCCCGCTCAAGAGCCTTCATCTTCTCGGCGACATCGTTCGGCCGGCCTGCTCGCTTACCGCTATCGACCTCGGTCTTCTTCACCCATTCGTGCAGCGTGGCCGGCGAGCAGCCGATCTTGGCCGCGATAGATGAAACGGCAGCCCACCGCGCGGTGCTCGGCTTCGTGATCCAGCACCGTGCGGATGGCACGCTCACGGACTTCAGGCGAGAATTTGTTCGTTGTCTTGCTCATATCGGCTCCAATCTCTCATGAGTTAAAGCCTCCGGCAAACTCGGCGCGGTTCTTGAATCCTAAAAAGGGAACCGGCTATAGGCTTGTGTTTTTAAGCAAAACGTCACCCTCCACTCCTCGGGGATACTCAACTACCATCTGGAAGGAAGGTAAGAGCTCAAGAATGGCGCGCAGGGGAAGCTGGCGTTCATAGAGCTCATGATCACTATACTCAGTATATATGTAACGCGTTCTCATCAGGATCTGATTGCCACCGGCAATAACGTCGGCCTCGGCTCCCTGCACATCCATCCAGATGAGATCTATGTTCTCTAGGCCAGCTTCGCTGCACCAGTCATCCAGCCTCCTAGTCTCAACCGAAATCGGAGGGTCAAACCGAACCCACTCGTACTCAGAAAGATGGTTCTTGGGACGGCGTATCGAGCCCGAGAGATCCCATTCCTTAGCGCTGTCATTGCCATTGCTGGGATGAAACTCGATCCTCGCGTTTCGGTCGCTGATCGCAACCTCGGATAGCCTCATCCGATCCCGATAAGAACCCATTTTTCCTTGAAGCGTGCAGCGGCTCTGGGGTCTGGCTCAAAGCAATAGAGCTGGGCGCTCGGAAGAAGGCGCAGAAAGCGTTGAGCATCGCTTCGTCATTGCACCCAATGTCAAAGATTACAGGGTTAGGCTTATCGAGAAGCGAAACGATCTGTCGATGTACGTTTAACTCACACACCGGATCCATCACAGTCTCCTTAAGTTTTCGAAGTGCCCTGCTGAACGAGCTCGGGTAGGATATCACTGAAATACCGAGCCATATGGCCCTTCTTTCGACATGGTTGTTGACGCTTCGCCGTGCGATTACGTGGGCACGGCGCATTGTCGGTCGCGGGCTTTGCTATTCGCGAGTTTGTTTGGCGTAACGAAGCGATTCCAAGCTATGCTGAAAGCCCACTAGTCACCGAGGCCTCAGCGGGGACGGATACCTGTGATTTGCGGCCACGTACCGGGCTTAAGCATATGCAACGCTGCTCCCAAATCTGCCGAAGTTCATTTAGGAAAGTCTCACGACTACCTGAAACCGGCGCGATTCCATCCAAAATGTCGCCAACCAGGGCTTCTCCCTCAATCCTAATTAGAAATACTCACGGCCTGCAGGCTGGAGGGGCCTGTGCGGATCTCACATACAGTCTCTTGCCGATCCAGGGTGGAATATGCACGCGCCTGATGGAGACTTGCGTAAGGTGGCAAGGAAACTGCTAGTTTATTCCACTCCTCCATCGTTGAGATTCGCTTCTTGACGAGAAATGGACCGATCACAAGTGCATCCAGGTCGGTCGTCAAAAAGGTCGTTACGGCATCCCTAACCGAATCCACTACCGGCTCGGCGTTGTTGTTAAACGACGTGTTGAGCAAGATCGGAACGCCGGGTTGCTCTCCAGTTCGTTTCGAAAGGTAGGTCGCTCTGGCCTGGCCACCGGCTTTCGTAGTTTCATAGGGTGGCGCTTGACAGTGCACCTAGAGCTCACGGGTCGAAGCTGAAATCAGATCGTGACCGGATCGGTGACATTGCCGACAATCGGCGCTAACAGAAACCCAGACCGAAGCATTTGCGGCAGTAACGCCGCGTAACGCATCCACATTACCCAGTCCTTCATCTTTCCGCCCGACAGCCACAACGACGTTTGGTGGTCGCTGCAAAGGTCGCACACCGTATCCTTGCAGCGGCGAGTGCGCCTGCTCCGAGGCATAGCACACAGAGTTCCGCCGCCGGCCTCCGTCACTATGCGCCAGTACCGAACTCAGCTCCACGCGGTGGGACCGCCATTGATAATCACGTCGAACGGCGCCCACAGCGTGAGAACCGATCTGCGCTCAATGTGCACAACGCGAGAAGGGGAAGCAGTAGAAAGATGACCAGCGCGCGGTGAAGACGAATAGGAGGCGGCATCGACCGGGGCAAAAGTGCGTCCCGTGAGAGCCCACTGAAACGTCGAGAAGCAACGACCAAGATTCTACCCGATCACGTCGAGTGCAAGATAACGATCGAGACCAGGCAGCAGACCGACTGCCTCATCTCGTTTTCCCAGCACAGTCTCCACGGCACCCGAGGACCCATTTTAAGAACTCCGAATTATGGCTTTTACAAAACGCTTCTTCAGCGTCTTCTAGGGGCAACCGTTTCGATCAGTAAAATCGATTGTTTGGATGGAATGCATTCATAAAAACGATGGCGTGACTCAGCAGTGAAGCGAGCGGCGACCCCACCCTTCTCTCAATGGCGGCCGTGTGCAAGGCAGTCTTGTCGTAAAAGCAACACTCCTTCGCTACTCCTGTTTCAGCCGACAAAGCCAAGCCGCATGTTCGTCTCGGCACATTGATGAGCCTAATGGCGGCGCTAGCTGCAAGGAAACTGCGTTCGGTCTTAATCAGCACTGGCGCTGCGAGTGCCGCGAAACGTGGGCCAAGCGCTTCTACATTTTCCCCCGGCGTAAGTGCGCAGCATCTGGTCGTTGAAGCGCCAGCCGACGAAGGAGAAGCCTGGGTTGGTGCGCGGCTCCTTCACCACTTTAGGGATCGGGACGATAAATCGGCAGAGGCCGCGGTAACTCCAAAAAAATAGCGCAGCGCTAAAAAATTGGCCTCAGGCTAGACCGTGGGTATAGACTGGTAGTCCAGTAGGCGCTATTCGTGCTGTTCCAGCATAACATCAGCCACCCCGTGGATTCTCCAAGGCCTCTTATATTGAAAAAAGTGCAACGCAGTTTTGCCGTCGAGTACAAGAACGGCAGGCGAAAACTTGATGCCAGATCGAACTCGATCTGGGGCAATGTGGATCTAAAGTCAGTCGCGCGCGATCTAGAGGAAGAGGCATTGCCTTTTCTGTCAGGTAGCTCTCAGAGTGGCAAACCCGACAGCGAAATGTCTTTGCCGGAACAAGATCAGGCCGAGCAGTTGTTGACAGCGCCCATCGGGCCGTCGACAACTGCATCAGATATACAGGAGATGAGCATGGCCGACGAGACTAATACGACAACCAAGGTCGATGGACAGACCGTTGTCGAAACGCCTAATGCGCCGAAGAAACAGCGCAAACCGCGCGCCAAAAAAGTCGCGGCACTCGAGACCGCGTTAGCTGACGCTACGGCAGAGCCGGCAGGTGCGCTGGCCGGGGACGGTGGTGTGAAGAGGAGAGGGCGCAAGACAAAGGCTATCGAAGCCACGGCGAGGGCCAAACGCGCACCTGTGCGCCGTGCTCCAAAGGCTGTGCAGGCAGCGCCGGCTGCCCCGATGACGGCGAGCGATGAAATGGCAGACCTTTTGCAGTTGGAAGAGGAAAATCAGCGGCTGCGCAAGCTTCTTGCTGAAAAACTTCGCGCTGAAAATGAAGATCTGCGCAAACGGCTCAAGCTCGAATGATATAAGCGGCCGGTCAATAAGCGACCGTATCTACATTCTTATCGAGACAAACAATTCGGCAACGGTGAATGCTGTTGCCGGACCCCAAACTCACTGCCTGCTTGCGGGATAAAACGCGAGGTCAGATAGATGGCGTCTCCCTGGAAACTTCTTGCCCGACTGATCTCACCGGGCCGCGAACAAAAGCGAGAAAACGGCTCGGACCAGAAGGTTACGCCGGACACATTGGCCATTGCCGGTCCGACCGAAACGCCTGCCGAGAAGAGCCTGATAAGCGCCGTTCGACCGGCAAGCGAGGGGCTTCCCCGTCACGGCCATTCTCCTGCAATTTCCACCGAGTTTGTTGTTTCTAAAGAAGTCGGAATCGGTGGCCACGATCAGGTCGACGGCCAAGATGCCAAAAACGTTGAGGCGGCCGATCCACCTCCATTCGGCGGGCTTGGTACCGACATCGCCGCTGGGCACGATGCTACGAGGCTTGAGCGAACTCTCGAGGTCGCCCCGCGTAAGAAGGCATCAGCCGCGATTGCAAACGCTGCCCCGGCAATTCACACTGCGGACCAGATGAGCCTCGACGAAGACATCAGGGTGCTCAGGGGGCAGTTAGCCAGAAAGCTAAGGCTGCAAAACGCGCAGTTGAGAACAATGCTGGAGCGGTTTGAACGGTGACCTGTCGCAGTGCAACAACCTGTCGCCCCGGGCATGTCGTGGAGCCAGCGGCAGCATCACCTGTGTACGGCAAGGACAAATAATTGGGTTCCGAACACGGCCCCATTTCGTCGAGATCGACGACAAGAGTGTTTAGGTGTTTAGTCCCGGCATTTGATGGATGGGATCGATGATGAATCGATCTGGCTCCAAAGTCCATTGTTTGCAGATGAACTCGTAGGGCGTGAGGCCCTTTAGCGTCTTGAGCCGGCGCCCGAAATTGTAGGCGTCGATAAAGTCGGCCAGATGTTTTTTTAATTGCGCATGATCGTCGTAGTGGAAGCGCTTGACGGTCGCCTCCTTGATCGTTCGGTTCATCCGCTCGACCTGTCCGTTGGTCCAGGGATGCTCACCTTTGTCAGGCGATGCTCGATGCTGTGATCGTCGCAGACCCAATCGAAGATGTGCTGGAAGGCATTTCGATCACAAGCTCGGTTAGTGAACTGAATGCCATTGTCGGTCAAAACGGTGTGAATGGTGTAGGGCACTGCCGCGATCAGATTGCGTAAGAACTGGGCGGCATTCATCTTGCCGGCTTTGGTGTAGAGTTCTGCGAACGCGAACTTGGATGTTCGGTCAAATGCGACAAAGAGATAGAGCTTGCCCTCGGCCGTCTGCACCTCGGCAATATCGATGTGGAAATAGCCGATCGGATAAGTTTTGAACTTCTTCTTCGGTTCCCTGTCGCCTCCGACCTCCGGCAGACGTGAAATGCCGTGGCGCTGCAAACACCTGTGTAACGACGAACGCGTCAGATGTGAGATGGTCGGCTGAAGAGCGTAGAGGCAATCATCGAGCGGTAGCAACGTATGCCGGCGGAAGGCGACGATAACGGCCTCTTCTTCGAGGGAAAGGGTCGTCGAGTGCGGGTCCTTCGGGCCTGTGGGAAGATCGACCAACGATGTCCGTTTCTTCCATTTCGCTACGGTTTTCTGGTTGATCCCGTATCGCTTCGAAAGCGTTCCCAGGCTCTCCTCACTATTTTGTATTGCTCGACGGATTGCCTCTGTCGTCGTGGCGCTCCCGTGTAGAACCTGGCCCATAGTGCTTCCCTCCATGCCAAAGAAAATATTGCCCCATCAAATGCCGGGACTAAACACCTAGGCCATGTTCTAGGCAATTAACCGCGCTCGATCGCCACCGTGAACATCGAGCCTGCCGCAGGTTTCCTGGATGCGCGTCTCCGCCGCCTGCGCAATCGAAGCCGCATTGGTGGCGTCAAGCTGAACTGTCCGGGCGTCTGGTCGGTTTTGAACGAAGGTGTCGCTGCTTCAAGTTGGCGCGCGCAACCGAGCCGGTGAAGCCGTGCTGCGCCAGACCTTTCACGATATTGACGGCGGATTTCTTTGCCAGTGGCGAGAGCTGAACTGTGACGCGATCGAGACCGACACATGCCATGGACTGCGAATTCAGCGATCGATTTAAAATCGAGCAATTGGGAGCTTGCCTCCTGCCTAACCTCTCGACGAACTCGAGCTCGATTATGTGACCACTTCAAGGCCCTCCGTTTGCCAGTCTAGATCGGCTGGCGGCCAAGATAAGCATCGAACGCGGCAGCGACATGGCGAAGGGCAGAGCGACGTTCGTGCCGCACACGGACTAAACCGTTGTCAAACTCAACGATCCCATCCTCAGCCAGAATCTCTAGCTGCTTAGCTGAACTCACTAGATGGGTCTGATCAAATCCCTGAGCCGTACTGATTGTTGATATGTCCGCCTCCAAGTAGCACATGAGCTGTTCGATGATTGCAGCTCTTACGCGATCCTCGGTAGTTAAACGGTAGCCCCTTGAGATCGCCAAGCGGCCGGATGCTATGTGTCGGTTATAACAGCTTTGCGTGAGATCGTTTTGAACGTAACCGTCGCCGCAACGACCAATGGCGGACGCGCTCAAACCGATGACAGTTGGGCAGGTTTCGGCAGAGTAACCAAGCGAATTTCGGCGCAGACGACCAGCTCTCTGTGCTATTGCAAGCTCGTCATCCGACAAAGCAAAATGGTCGAGACCAATTTGCAGATAGCCTGCTGCAACTAACGTATCGGCCATGGCTGAGGCCTGCTCAGCTCGCGCGGCTATATCGGGCAGTGCTGCTGTGTCAATCAAGCGCTGATTTTTTCGAAAAGATGGAACGTGGGAATAACCGAAAACCGCGAGGCGGTCGGGACGCATCGCAATAGCGAACATAGCGCTCTCGAGACAGGACTGGACGGTTTGGTTCGGCAAACCGAACATCAGGTCGAAATTGATACGCCTGACCCCATACAGGCGGAGGTTTTCGACGGCGGTCATCACTTGCGCCTCGCTCTGAATCCGGTTGATCGCTTTTTGTACGACGGGATCGAAGCTCTGCACACCGACGCTTGCGCGATTCACACCGGTTCTTTCTAGGGCTTCGGCCATATCGGTGGTGAACGTGCGCGGGTCGACCTCAATGGCAATGGTTGCACCTCGCTCAAGCGCAAAACGGCCGCGCAGGAGTTCCATTAGCGACAGGAAGTCTGCCGATGGCATAATGGTCGGGGATCCGCCGCCAAAGTGCACGTCACCCACGGAGAGTGCCTGCGGCACTTGCTCGGCGACCAGGCGGATTTCCTCGCGCAGCATTGCCAGATAATCGGTTATCAAAGTGTCCCGACGAGTGATGCTAGGCCTTATACCACCTGCTACAACCGTTTTGTGCGATGGAGAAAAGCGGGTGTTTGGGATCATGTCTTGCGCGAGATC
>NZ_JARFVE010000032.1:0-14521 GCF_029194105.1 Rhizobium mulingense
AGGGCGGTGGAGGAAATCTCAAAGCCGGTCAAGGATGCTTTTGACAAGGTGCTGACGGACCTCAAGGCGACGTAAAACTGAGGAGACCCTAGAAATACCGCGCGGTGATCTGCCCGGTGAAGAAACACCTGAAGTTCGCACTCGCTTCGATGACCGCCCGGTAACCCCGATCTTTCCCATTCATCTTCTGTGCACGGCTGATGCGCGGGACCATGTCTATGGCGCTTATATTCGCGCCCGAATGCAGAGCCCGCTTGAGCAACTCATTGTTGGCTGCGGGATAGAAGAAAGCGATTAGCGTCTTTTCAGGCGACAGCAGGGCGACCTCATTGATCGAGGCGCACCTTGACGATCACGTCGGCGGCCGCGGCGAGGGCCTGTGGAATTGGAAAACGACCACGACTTCCGCGTTTCGGTAGGCTTCGCTCGAGATTCCCGCCGTTAGGCCGGCACCAGTTCCACTGGCGATCAACAAACTATCGCCGGGGGCCAGCGCATGGAGCGAGCCGAAACCGTGGGATGGCTCGACCGGCGACAGCACGCGGACACCAATTTGTTTCACCCGTTTTGCGTATCAGTCATTCTTGCTCATTTCCTTGTGGCACGTCTCTTCGAACAGCCGGGACCGCGGCTCGACCCATGTCAGAACGAGATGTTAGGCGGGTTCGAAAGTGCTGACTTTCACAGCGGACAAAGATCCGGCTGATTCTGGCCTGAGACGTCATCATTGATTTGGGACAAGGAAGCCGGCGCGGCCGGAGATCATAAAGCATCCTGTTTTGAAAAGGGATGCGAAAATGTCTGATGATCTGATCGCCAAATACGGCGATGCGCGGGTTCCGCGTTATACGAGTTACCCGACGGCGGCGGCTTTTTCTGCAGCCGTGGGGCCGGATGAATATGCCGGCAATCTCGCCCATATCGCCGCGGCTGGCCCGGTTTCGGTTTATCTCCACGTCCCGTTCTGCCGTTCGATATGCTGGTACTGCGGCTGCCACACGACCATCACCCGGCAAGACGCTCCGGTCGCCGACTATCTCGACGTGATGAAGGAAGAGATCGAGCTCGTCTCTTTTGCGGCCGGAAACGACGTGCCCGTCAAGTACGTGCATTTCGGCGGCGGCACGCCGTCGGTCATGAAGCCGCAGGAATTTTCGGCTCTAATGGCAAAGCTCAGGAGTGCCTTCACGTTTGAAGCGAAAGCCGGCGTCGCAGTCGAGATCGACCCTCGCACATTGGTCGCCCCCATGATCGATGCGCTCGCCGAAAACGGCGTCGACCGCGCAAGCCTCGGCGTCCAGAGCTTCGATCCGATCGTGCAGGCCGGTATCAAGCGGCTGCAATCCTTTGAGCAGACGGAAAGGGCGGTCGCCGGGTTGCGCTCAGCAGGCGTCAGCAGCATCAACTTCGACCTAATTTATGGCCTTCCGAAACAGACTGTCCAATCTTGCATCGAGACGGTCCGGCTGGCTGCAGAACTGCGTCCCGAACGTTTCGCCGTTTTCGGTTACGCTCACATACCCGCTTTTAAGAAACATCAGCGCCTGATCGACGAAGCATCGCTGCCGGACGCAAAACAGCGGAACGAGCAGGCGGAAGTGATCGCCGAGGAGCTCCAGAAGGCCGGATATCTGCGCATTGGGCTCGATCATTTTGCACTGCCGAACGATCAGTTGGCGCTCGCCGCGCGCAACAGAACGCTGAGGAGAAACTTCCAGGGCTATACCACGGATGATTGCGATAGCCTGATCGGCCTCGGCGCATCTGCGATCGGGCGGCTGCCGGCCGGCTATATGCAGAACCACGTGCCTCTCGGCCTCTATGCCGAGCGAATTGCCTTCGGGGTGCTGCCGACCGCCAAGGGATATCTTCTCAGCGAGGAGGACAAGCTTCGGGCGAGGGTCATCGAGAGGCTGATGTGCGATTTCGAAGCCGATCTCGGCCAGTTGAGCAGCGGATCGGGTTTCGACACCGGCTTCCTTGTCGAGCGCAACGACCGTCTCGGCGAGCTCATGGCCGACGGCGTCGTGACGATCAGCGGTGAGCGGATTGTCGTATGCGAGGAGGCGCGCTTCATGGTCCGTGCAGTCGCGGCGGCATTCGACGCCTATTTTAGCTCGCACGGGCACACGCACAGCAAGGCAGCCTAGTACTTGTCGCCGGAAGTGTGCATCGGTTCCGGCGACACGAAACGCATCAAAGGCCGCGCGAGAAGACATCGAGTTCCCGTTTCTCGATCGAGGACCCTGCAGTTATCTTCCCAGGAGTCCCGTCGACAACGGCACGTCGAGGAGGATCGACGTCGCAAGTTCGTGTGAAGCAGGGCGGGCGCACTCACAAATACGGTCATCGGGCCGCCCTGTCACAAGTAGATGGGCGCCCGTATCACCGCCTGGACGTCGAGGTCGTTATCGTCGAGCTTTTCGGCTCATTCAAATACAGCTCGATCTCGGCAGGCCCTGGCCCAGGGTATCGTTGGCGACTGACGTCGAACCTTTAAGGTGGCGTGGGCAAGCGCCGGTCCGCAGAGTTGTGCCCATCGCGATTATGGCGGCCGCGCAGGCGCCTGAAGGAGCCTTTTCGCGAGGTGAGCTACCGAGCGCCACATGATCGACGGCTCTCGCCCTCTCACGAACGCGGTTGTTCGAGCACGTCGAAGGACGAGGCAGGGGTCTCCTAGTTGTAGGACTTGCCTGCCGCGGGGATTTCGATCAAACGTTCGACGGCGCCTTCCGTGCAATTCTTGGGTAACCAGAACGAGACCCCGGGTTTTGGCTGGCATCTCCTTCGCGACTGCCGCGCAAAAAAACGACCTCGTTATATTCGTCGTCAGCGAGATTGCCGCCGGGCTAGTGATCTTGCCCACGCGTTCCTTCACAGGTCTGCCGTGCAGATCATAGCTCTTTTCACAGGCCACATTCACTTTCTCGACGGTCCCACCAGGTTTCGGCATCGGCTTTGCCGACAACCGTGTCCGACCACTGCCTTGGACGTCTTGCCTGACAGCGCCTGGCTCTGCTCGATGCTCACTGAGCATCAGCTGCTCCTGGCGAGGCAAACAGCTGCCACGAAAGCCATCGTCATGGGCTGCGCGGTCATCCGCACCTGCTGTGTCTCACTGGGTGATGTTTGTGAGGTCGGCATCGAGCCGCTTGCGCACCATGTTCGGCACCTTTGCAGTCTTGATCGCTTCGAGATTGGGCGGACTGTCACCCACCTGGATCAGGGCAACCATGCCCATGCCGGAATGTGGGGTGCATTTCAGGACATAGACGCCTGGAACATCGAATTTCGCGCGATATAGCTCATTCGGCTTTGACTTGAAGTCGGCAACGCCATCCGGAATGAGGCCTTTGAAGGTTTCGACGTTGTGGCCCTTGTCGGTGGGGATGAAGGTGACGGTGTCGCCGGGGGCGATCTTCAGGAAGCCAGGCTCGAACACCATCGCGCCTTCCGTGCCTTTGTTGAGCATCCGAACCTGGTGGTCGGCCGCCATCAACGGCGCTGCCGAAACAATCAAGGCTGCCGCTGCAGCGATCAGACCGAATTTTAACCGCATTTGCAAGCTCCTTTTCTGCGAGACCCAATCAGCCTCATGAATGTGTCTTAGCAGATGCCGGAATTGGGCTCTTTGACGCCCGTCAAATTCGGGGAAAAAAGGCAGAAGGTCCCAATTTTTGCCTGCTTGCCCAGCGCCCTTGCGAGGGACATGGCAGCCTGCAAGCGATGTAGGAATCACCGAAGGACAAGCACGCTCGGCGAACGTCGGCGCTGCTGAACAGCTTAGGATTGCCGTGACTGAGCTCATATCGCGTCGAGAAGTTCGCGGAGGGCATGAATGTCGATCCCGCGGCTTGTCGCGTGTGTTGAGGTTTACCCTCTGACAGAAATCCTCGGGAAAATCATCAGTGTCGCCCGATAACCGTACCAGCGGGCAAGATTGACGTTCCGCAGGTCGTGCCTGCCCTCGGGAATAACGATGTTGCGCGACGCAAGTTTCGTAACGGTGTGGGCCAGGGTCTCAATGGTCAGGCCGAGATGATCCGCAATGTCTTGACGATTCATGGAAACGCGCAACGGACCTTGGCGGACGCGGGTTGCGCCGGAATGCAAGCTTCACGATGAAGCTGCAGGGGCGCTCCTCGGCGTTCTTCTTCGGCAACAGCACCATCTGTTCATGCGAAGCGGCCGCCTCCTGCCAGAGCAACGAGAGCTAGGTCGAGCGAGCGCATTAGACCGAGCGACTTCCCCGTGGAAACTCATGTGCGATATCCGGCGGATCTTGCATTTCGTGACGGCCTCAGCCGTAAATAGGAAATCGTTTTGCAGCGACGCGCCGTTGAGATCGCCGGCGAATTGAAGAGCGATTATCACCCGACGATCTTTCGCCGATGATACGAAGCAGGCGCACGACACCTTCTTCCACCTGGACAAGATGGTTGCTTATCACCCTCCCACCAAATCGCCTTACCGGCTGCGACGGCCTCGGCCGCCGAGCCTACGAACAGCGAAGAGAGGGATTGGCCGGCATGTATGGCTTCGCGCCCCTTCGCGCCATTGTCGAACGCGTGGTTGTTCTGCACAGCATCTTCATCGCCCCTTGTGGCAGTGGGTGCGGTAGAAAGCAGCTGCGTCACACGGGAGTAAGCGGGCGGTGCCAAAGGGGGAAGTTTGCAACAGAGTGTAACAACGTCGGTTCGTCCACCGCTTCCAGTCCGCTTGTTGATGTAGATCAAGGAGCCGTTCCCGTCTTCGTGACAGTCCTGCCTCGAAATCCGAGAAAGCCGGCCGCGAGGCGGTCGTCTGCGCACTGGAGACGACATCATGAATTACACGACAGAAACGATGGTGATCGCGGTCGCAGCGTTTCTGGCGCTGCTCGCGGCCGCATTCGCGCACGATCATCTGTTTGCAGTCCATATGGGTATACTTTGCCTCTGCCTGGTTGCGGGAACGCTGCTGCTTGTCAGAAACGCAGAGTTTTCGCCGACGGGCCAACAGCGCAAAACAGAGCTTACGGGCTATTGCGACGAGGTAATCCGCTACGGCCTGATCGCTACGGTGTTCTGGGGCGTCGTCGGCTTCCTCGTCGGCGTGATCATCGCGCTGCAGCTCGCCTTTCCCGACCTCAACATCGCGCCCTATTGGAATTTCGGAAGATTGCGGCCGGTTCACACATCGGCGGTGATCTTCGCCTTCGGCGGCAACGCGCTGATCATGACATCCTTCTATGTGGTGCAACGCACCTGTCGCGCGCGTCTCTTCGGAGGAACACTCGCCTGGTTCGTCTTCTGGGGCTACCAGCTGTTCATCGTGATGGCTGCGACCGGCTACGTGATCGGCATCAATCAGTCGCGCGAATATGCCGAGCCCGAATGGTACGTCGACCTGTGGCTTACCATCGTCTGGGTCGCCTATCTGGCCGTCTATCTCGGAACGATCCTGAAGCGCAAAGAGCCGCATATCTACGTGGCAAACTGGTTCTATCTCAGCTTCATAGTCACCATTGCGATGCTGCATGTGGTCAACAACCTCGCTGTTCCGGCGTCGTTCCTCGGCTCCAAGAGCTATTCTCTCTTCTCCGGCGTCCAGGATGCACTCACCCAATGGTGGTACGGCCACAACGCCGTCGGCTTCTTCCTCACCGCCGGCTTCCTGGGGATGATGTACTATTTTGTGCCGAAGCAGGCCAACCGGCCGGTTTATTCCTACCGGCTGTCGATCATCCACTTCTGGGCCCTGATCTTCATGTATATCTGGGCCGGCCCGCATCATCTGCATTACACGGCGCTGCCTGACTGGGCGCAGACGCTCGGAATGGTCTTCTCCGTCATGCTCTGGATGCCCTCCTGGGGCGGCATGATCAACGGTTTGATGACCCTTTCGGGCGCCTGGGACAAAATTCGCACCGACCCGATCATCCGGATGATGATCGTCGCCATCGCATTTTATGGGATGTCGACCTTCGAAGGCCCGATGATGTCGATAAAGGCGGTCAATTCGCTCAGCCACTATACCGAATGGACGATCGGTCACGTGCATTCCGGAGCACTTGGCTGGGTGGGTATGATCACCTTCGGGGCGATATACTACCTGACGCCGAAACTGTGGGGGCGCGAGCGCCTCTACAGCCTGCGGATGGTCAACTGGCACTTCTGGCTCGCGACGCTCGGGATCGTGATCTACGCCGCGGTGCTCTGGGTCGCGGGCATCCAGCAGGGGCTGATGTGGCGAGAATACAATTCCCAGGGCTTCCTCGTCTATTCCTTCGCTGAAACGGTCGCGGCGATGATCCCCTATTACGTGCTGCGTGCCGTCGGCGGAGCACTCTACCTAGCGGGTGGCCTCGTCATGGCCTGGAACGTGTTCATGACGATCCGCGGCCACCTGCGCGACGAAGCGCCAATCCCGACCAGTTTGGTGCCCCAGGCACAGCCTGCCGAGTGAGGTGAGACATGGCATCGTTACTTGATAAACATAAGACCCTCGAGAAGAACGCGACGCTTCTTCTGGTCGGCTCGCTGCTGGTCGTCAGCATTGGCGGCATCGTTGAAATCGCACCGCTGTTCTACCTGCAGAACACGATCGAAAAAGTGGAAGGCATGCGGCCCTACACGCCGCTAGAGCTCGCCGGACGGAACATCTACATCCGTGAAGGCTGCTATCTCTGCCACAGCCAGATGATCCGGCCGTTCCGTGATGAGGTCGAACGTTACGGCCATTATTCGCTCGCCGCGGAATCGATGTACGACCACCCGTTCCAATGGGGATCCAAGCGGACAGGGCCCGATCTGGCCCGCGTCGGGGGGCGTTACTCGAACGAATGGCACGTCCAGCATCTCGCAAATCCGCGGGCCGTGGTGCCGGAATCAATCATGCCGAGCTACGCCTTCCTCGAAGAGAAGGAGGTGACGGTCAGGAGTATCGGAGAGGACCTCAAGGCCAATGAGGACGTGGGCGTGCCTTACAGCGACGACATGCTGGCGAATGCCGAGGCCGACATGAGAGCCCAGGCCGATCCGAACGCGGACACGGCGGCTCTACTCAAGCGCTACCCAAATGCGAATGTCGGCGATCTCGACGGCGATCCAACCCGGCTGACCGAGATGGACGCGCTGGTGTCCTACCTGCAGATGCTCGGAACGCTGGTTAATTTCTCGACCTATGACGACGCGACCGGCTACCGGTGAGGTGATCCATGGAAACTTACACTGCAATGAGACACTTCTCCGACAGCTGGGGCCTCCTGGCAATGGCCGCATTCTTCGTCGGCGCGGTCATGCTCACCCTTCGCCCAGGTAGCAAGCAGACGGCCAAAGATGCCGCCGATATTCCCTTGAAGGACGATTGAGATGTCGCAAAAGCATATCGATGAACTGAGCGGCGTCGAAACGACGGGTCATGAATGGGACGGCATCCAAGAGCTCAACAATCCCATGCCGCGCTGGTGGATCTGGACCTTCTACGTGACGATCCTCTGGGCGATCGGCTACGCCATCGCTTACCCGGCCATCCCGATGATCACTTCCGCCACTAACGGCTATCTCGGTTATTCAACGCGCGCCGAGCTGCAGCAGGACCTCAATCTCGCTAAGTCATCGCAGACGGAGTTCCATGACCTGATCGCTGCCAAGACAGTGGAGGAGATCGACGCGGATCCTGCTCTTCGTAAATTCGCGATCGCTGGCGGCGCATCCGCTTTCAAGGTGAACTGCGCGCCCTGCCATGGATCGGGAGCGAGCGGCGGTCCGGGGTTTCCGAATCTCAACGACGACGACTGGCTGTGGGGCGGGGATCTGAATGCCATCCAGGCCACGATCTCTCATGGCATCCGCTTCGACGGCGATACGGATAGCCATTCCTCCGAAATGCCGCCCTTTGCCGGTGTTCTGGAGCCCATCCAGATGAAGCAGGTCGCCGCCTTTGTCTGGGGGCTGACCAATACGCCCTCGGATGTCGGTCTGGCGGCGGCCGGAAAACAGGTTTTCTTCGACAATTGCGCCCCATGTCACGGCGAGGACGCCAAAGGAAAGGTGGAAATGGGTGCGCCGGATCTCGCCGACGCAATCTGGCTGAAGTCGCGGGGTGAAGACGCCATCCTTCGTCAGGTTGCCTCTCCCAAACATGGCGTAATGCCTGCCTGGGCAGCGCGCCTGGGGGACACAACGGTAAACGAGCTTACTATTTTCGTTCATGCGCTCGGCGGCGGCACGTAAGGAGAAGAGACATGACAGCCCACGACCGCAATCCGATCCTCCCTCTCTACGGCGCGCCGCGTGCTGTTATCCGATCGCGTGTCTCAGCCCGCGCCCAACAGATGCCTGCGTCTTCGGAGCAGGACGACCCTGCAAAAATCGGCAATTCGATGGTGAGTTTGATCTGCCTCAAAGACCACAAGCAGACGAGCCGATAGTTTCAGCTCCTGTGGAGGACGTCCCAGCGGTTTCTCCGCCGCTGTCCTCCGGCCACGCCCTTACTCTGGGGCGTGGCCTTTTCGCTTCTGCACGGTCGTTCTTGATCTGCATCAAGGAACGGATCCGCCACGGCTGGGAAAAGAGTGGTGAAAATCGGACAGGTCCTATGAATCTCTATACCCGCCCTAATCTAAATGACATTGACCACGTTCGCGTCGAACCCGTCAACGCCCGGCGCAACCGCCAGCCTCTCTATGCGCCGCGCAAGAAGATCTTTCCGAAACGAGCCGAAGGGCCCTTTCGCCGGTTCAAATGGGTCTTGATGCTGCTCACGCTTGGCACCTATTACCTCGCGCCGTGGATTCGCTGGGACCGCGGTCCCTATGCGCCCAATCAGGCAATCCTCGTCGACCTCGCCTCGCGGCGCTTCTTCTTTTTCTTCATCGAGATCTGGCCGCAGGAATTCTACTATGTGGCGGGCCTGCTCGTCATGGCGGGCTTCGGCCTCTTTCTCCTCACCGCCGCTGTCGGCCGCGCCTGGTGTGGCTATGCCTGTCCGCAGACCGTCTGGGTCGATCTCTTTCTCGTCGTCGAACGCGCTGTCGAAGGCGACCGAAACGCTCGGATGAAGCTCGATGCCGACCCCTTCACTTTCGACAAGCTCAGGAAGCGGGTGATCAAGCACGCGATCTGGCTGCTGATCGCCATCGCCACGGGCGGAGCATGGATCTTCTATTTTGCCGACGCGCCGAGCCTGGCGGCTTCACTGTTTGACGGCAGCGCTCCTGCCGCTGCGTATGCCACGATCGCCACCCTGACCGCGACGACCTATGTGCTTGGCGGCCTCATGCGCGAACAGACATGCACCTATATGTGTCCGTGGCCGCGCATTCAGGGCGCGATGCTGGATGAGAATTCGCTTGTTGTCACCTACAACGACTGGCGGGGCGAGCAGCGGTCGCGCCATGGCAAGAAGGCTCAGGGTCTGCCGGTGGGCGATTGCGTGGACTGCAATGCCTGCGTCGCCGTCTGCCCGATGGGGATCGACATCCGCGACGGCCAGCAGATGGAATGCATCACATGCGCCCTCTGCATCGACGCCTGTGGCGGCGTCATGGACAAGCTCGGGAAGCCACACGGCCTGATCGCCTATGCGACGCTCAAGGAATATTCGAGCAACATGTCGCTTGCTACTGACGGAGGACGGACAGCCATCCAGCCCTCCAATGTCCGAAACGACGACGGAAGCTTCATGCCAGCTGTCCGGAATTTCGACTGGCGCATCATCTTCCGCCGAAGAATTGTCTTCTACGGTGTCGTCTGGGCATCGATCGGCGTCGCCATGGTCGTCCATCTCGCCTTACGCGATCGGCTCAGGCTCAACGTTATCCACGACCGGAACCCTCAATATGTTCTGGAAAGCGACGGCTCCATCCGAAACGGCTACACGCTGCATGTCCTCAACATGGTGCCGAAGCCGCGGGACGTGACCATCACCCTCGTCGGGCTGGAGGGGGGCACAATGCGCATTCCCGAGTTCGGCGGGCAGGATGCCCGCAGCTTCACCGCTCACGTCGAACCCGACGCGGCCACGACGCTCAAGGTCTTCGTCACGCGCGCCCCAGACGGGGCAGAGATCAACGAATTCCTCTTCGTCATCGAAGATATAGGTCAAGACGCAGGTCAAGCCGACCGGGCGAGCTATCGCGCGGCGTTCAACGCGCCGGGAGACGTGAAATGAAGACTTCTACTCAGGGCTTTACCGGCTTGCACGTGCTGCTTGCCACCTCGGCATTCTTCGCCGTAGTGATCGCCGTAAACGCCACCATGGCCTTCTATGCTGCGTCCAGCTGGAGTGGCATCGTCGTGGAAAACACCTATGTGGCCAGCCAGGAATTCAACACCAGGGCGGCAGCGATGAAGGCAATGGCCGCCTCCGGCGTCGAGGGCGCGCTCGTCGTTAAGGGCAGCCAAATCCGTTACGACATCCACGACCAGGCCGGCACGCCTGCGATCATCGATGATGTCACGCTGAACTTCAAACGGCCCGTCGGCGATCATGAGGATTTCCGCGTGACGCTCCGGAAGACGGGCGAAGGGCGGTTCGAAGCCGATCACCAGGTTGTCGCCGGCGACTGGATCGTCGAGGCCATATCGAGAATGAACGGGGCGGTCGTCATGCATGAGGCCAAACGCTTCGACACCGCGGAGTTCCGCCAATGACCTGCTGCTCGATGGATGCGGAAAGCGTTCTCGGCCTCAGCGCGACATCCGCCAGCGCCGAGGAGGTATGCCTTGCAAGCCACCCGCTCGGGGCTGGGTTACGCCAGGTCGACCTCAGCGTGCCCGACGTCCACTGTGGCGACTGCATATTGACCCTCGAAAAAGCGCTGTCGGCGCTTGCGTTCGTCAGGAAAGCCCGGGTCAATCTCACCGCCAGGCGTGTCACCTGCGTCTATCAGGAAGAGATCGAGGCGAAGGCGACCGATCCCTCCGAAATCCTCGCCGCGATCACCTTGGCCGGATACCGCGCCCATCTCATCACGTCGACAGCACCCGAAACCGACAGGATCCGGAACCAGCTACTGCTGGCGATTGGAGTTTCCGGCTTTGCGGCCGCCAACATCATGATGCTCTCGGTGTCGGTATGGTCGGGCGCCGATGCGGCCACGCGCGACATGTTTCACTGGATCTCGGCGATGATCGCGGCGCCGGCGCTGGTTTATGGTGGACGCTTCTTCTTCAAATCGGCCTGGAGCGGGCTCAAGCGTAGGCGCACCAACATGGATGTTCCGATCTCGCTTGCAGTGACGCTGTCCTATGCGGTCTCCCTATGGGAAACCATGCACCATGGCGAACATGCCTGGTTCGACGCGTCGGTGTCTCTGCTGTTCTTCCTGCTGATCGGCAGAACCCTCGATCATGTGATGCGGGAAAAAGCCCGCGCCGCGATCAACGGGCTTGCCAGACTGGCGCCGCGCGGGGCGCAGCTGATGATGCCGGACGGGTCGCGGCACTACATCCCGGTCGAAGAGATCGCCGTCGGGGATAACATCGCGATTGCCGCCGGCCAACGCATTCCCGTCGATGGCATGATCGTCAGCGGCGAGAGCGATGTTGACCTCTCCATCGTCACCGGTGAAAGCAGCACGGTCGCCGTCGCCGCAGGCAGCGCGCTGAATTCGGGTGCGATGAACCTGACCGGTTCGCTCGTCCTGCGGGCGACCAAAGTGGCAAGGGATTCGCTTCTTTCCGAGATCATCGGCCTGATGGAAGCGGCCGAGGGCGGCAGGGCTCGTTATCGCCGGGTCGCCGATCGCGCCGCAGCACTTTATTCTCCCGCCGTGCACCTGTTGGCGCTGGCCTCCTTTCTCGCCTGGGGCTTGCTTGGGGGCGATTGGAAACAGGCCATGCTGGTCGCGGTCGCGGTGCTGATCATCACATGCCCCTGCGCATTGGGCCTTGCTGTACCGGTGGTCCAGGTGGTCGCCGCCGGCGAACTTTTCCGCAGGGGCATCGTGGTGAAGGACGGTTCGGCGCTCGAAAGACTGGCCGACGCGGACATCGTGGCCTTCGACAAGACCGGCACCCTGACGATGGGCCGGCCCCGCCTCGTCCGAATCGACTCGATCGCGGGCAATAGAGCCATCGTTTGCGCAATGGCGGCGCATTCACGGCATCCGCTTTCCCAGGGTCTGGTGCGGGACATAGACATCTCTTACCCCTTCGCCTTCGACAGGGTCACGGAAATCGCCGGCGGGGGGCTGGAAGCCTGGCAAGGAGCGGACTTCTATCGGCTCGGCAACCGGGCCTTTGCCTGCGGAACCGGGCTCACGCCCGCGGGCGATACTCCGTTTTCGGAGGTGGTCCTGTCGAAAAACGGCGTCGATCTCGCCCGTTTCCTGTTTGACGACACGCTTCGTCCGGGCGCCGCGGAGACTTTCCGCCAGCTCGCTGCAGCCGGTATCGAAACGTTGATAGTATCCGGCGACAGGCAGGCCGTCGTCGACAACACAGCGCGGGCTCTCGGTATCGGCAAAGCTCTGGGCGACCTGGGGCCGAAACAGAAGGTCGAGGAACTCCAGAGGCTGGGCGCCGAGGGCTATCGCGTGCTCATGGTCGGCGACGGGATCAACGACGCACCGGCGCTGGCCGCCGCGCAGGTCTCGATGGCGCCTGCAACCGCATCCGACGTCGGCAGGCAAGCCGCCGACCTTATCTTCTTCAACGATCGTCTCGATGCCGTTCCTGAGGCAATCGCCGTTGCACGAAGATCCGCCAGCCTCATTCGCCAGAACTTTGCTCTCGCCATCGGTTACAACGTGCTTGCGGTACCGATCGCAATCGCCGGCCTGGCAACGCCGCTGATAGCGGCGGTGGCCATGTCGACTTCGTCGATCATCGTCGTGACGAATGCGCTGCGATTAAATGCCTTCGGCCTACGGAGCGAGCCGCTTGCCGGCGGACGTGCGGAAGTTGAAACCGCATGAACATGCTGATCTATCTGATGCCGATCGCACTGCTGATGGGGGGAATGGGTCTCCTGGCGTTCCTCTGGTCGCTGACGAGCCGCCAGTACGAGGACCTTGAAGGAGCAGCTTGGCGAATCCTCGTCGAGGACGAAACCGATTGCAAAAGACCTTGAACCGCTCACGGCCGAAACGAAAGGAAGATCGATGCTATCGAGACATCCCATACTTTTGCGATCTGACCTGTTTCACGGCCTGGACAAAGCAAGGATAGAAGAACTGGCCGACACGGCTCAGTTCCAGATCTTCGCACCGGACGAGCGGATCATCGCCGAGGGCCAGCAGGCGTCGTTCGTCTATTGCGTGATGCGCGGCTTCGTGCGACTTTCGAAGTCGGAATCCGCGGGGCGCCAGGCAGATATCTGCATCTGCGAACCGGGTGAGACGTTCGGTGAATATCTCCTGTCGGCAGGCGGCTCCTACACCTACAGCGCATGGTCCGCCGACGGCGCAGAGGTCGCGTTGTTCGACCTTGTGGAGTTGCGGGCGCTTGCCGACCGGGACCCCGTCATGCGTCGCAACGTCATGCGCATCATGGCCCGGCATCTGCTCGGTGCCATGGATTGCATAGCGGGAGACCGGCTGCACACGGCTGCACAGCGTGTTGCGAATTACCTCGTCAGCCGCTGCCCGGCCTCAGCATCGCAGGCCACCTTTCGCCTGCCTTACCGGAAAAGAATTCTGGCCGGCAAACTCGGGGTTGCGCCCGAAGCCCTTTCGCGGGCTTTCGCTGCCCTCGGTCCTGCAGGGGTCGAAGTCAGAGGCAGGGTCGTCGTGGTTGACAGCGTCGATCTGCTGCGGAAGGCGTGCTGACCTCGGGGCAGGGCGATAACCGCGCCGGAATTCGACAACCGTCAATATGGCGATCGCTTGCTCCGTTATGGCCAGGCGCAAAAAAGCACCAGGACGGATTGTTTTTGTGATCTCGACTGTCTTCATCGCTTGCTTCAGGCCTTGTCCGCATCAACGGTGGCGCTGACGACACATGCGGATACCGTCGGACTGGCGGGCTTAATAGGGAAGTGCAGACGAACGGGCGCAACGAGCACCAACATGCGACGGAGAGCGTCCGGCGCTATTCTTCGAGGGGCCGTCGCGAGATAACCCATGCTGATGGTGCTTGCGAAGAGGTAGATGAACAGGCCCTTCGCGAGATAATTCTCAAGCGTGCCTGCCGCGGCAAATCCATTTTGCCAAACGAAGAAGCCCACGGCGGATCCAATTGCGAACCCCGTCGCCAAACGCGTGAGTATGAACCTGATCATGCGAGGCATGGCACCACCTCAGACTTAGTCATTACAAATGGCCGGGCAACGGAAATGCTGGCTGGCCAATTGAGTTTTGTCAACGACTGGCGCAAGCCGTCATGCAAGCAGCGGCGGGAGCCGGAGACTACAACAGTGCATCTTCTGTCTTTCGCAGCCGGCGTTATCACGCCTGCGAATGCGTCGAGGCTGAGTGAGTTGCGAGTTGCAAGGACGATGCGCGCTAAGGACCTAGATGTGGAGCCTCAACAGGTTGTCCTCGGTCAGGCCGAGTCTGCTGATTGGTGTATTATATTTTAGGCTGCCATGGGGT
>NZ_JARFVE010000033.1:0-11368 GCF_029194105.1 Rhizobium mulingense
TCCACATCTTTGGATTTTACCTAGCCGCATTCGTACTTGCATTTAGGCTTCCCGCTTACATCAGATCAACCCGTAGATAGCGTTAATCGTAGCCGACGGAACGATAAGGTTCCTATGTCTCTTCGCGTCTGATTGCTGCAGTCATTTTGCGATTGACCATACTAAACCGGATGATTCCACGGCAGGAGTTCATCGATCCGGTTTTGCTTATGGCCGTTTACGATAGCGGTGAGCGTGCTGGTGAGGTAGGCTTGTGGATCAACGGCATTGAGCTTGCACGTCTCGATGAGCGAGGCGATGGTTGCCCAATTCCGTGCTCCCATGTCGTGCCCGGCGAAGAGAGCGTTCTTCCGATTGAGCGCTATCGGCCGGATAGTTCTCTCGATACTATTGTTGTCGATCTCGATCCGACCGTCGGTCAAGAAGACGCAGAGGCCATCCCAATATTTGGCGATGTAGGCGAGCGCCTCGCCAAGCGACGACTTGCCAGCGACGCGGGCACGATGCTGCGTGAGCCAAGTTCGCATGTCCGCAATCAATGGCGCTGATCGTTCCTGTCGCCCGGCGAGGCGAGCTTCTGCGGGAAGCCCGCGTAGCTCGGACTCGACCCGATAGAGTTCACCAATCCGCTCCACGCCTTCCTCGGCAATCGGCGCTGTGCCGGTACGAGTGATCTCGACCAGCTTGCGCCGTGCATGTGCCCAACAATAGGCAAGCCGGATGTCCGGGCCGACACGGTCCGGTGCGATCAGCCGATTATATCCGGCGTAGCCGTCCACTTGGAGAACGCCCGTGAACCCCCGCAATATCCGTTCGGCATGTTGGCCGCCACGACCGGGAGCGTAGGTGAAAGCCACTCCGGGTGGAGCCCCGCCGCTCCATGGTCGGTCGTCGCGGGCCAGCGCCCAGAAGTATCCGGTCTTGGTTTTGCGAGAGCCTGGATCGAGGACCGGCGCACGGGTTTCGTCCATGAACAGTTTTGTCGAGCGCTTTAGATCGGCGATCAAAGCGTCGAAGACCGGGCGCAACTCGAATGCCGCCCGACCAACCCAATCGGCCAGAGTGGAACGGTCGAGATCGATGCCTTGGCGGCTCATAATCTGGGCCTGTCGATAAAGCGGCAGATGGTCGGCGTATTTGGACACCAGCACATGCGCGATGGTTGCCTCTGTCGGCAATCCGGCTTGGATCAGTCGTGCGGGCGCTGGAGCCTGGGCAACGCCATCAGTACAGGCACGGCAGGCATATTTGGGTCGGCGAGTGACGATGACGCGGAACTGCGCCGGGATAACATCCAGCCGCTCAGACACGTCCTCTCCGATGCGATGCAGGCAACCGCCGCAAGCGCAGATCAGGCTTTCCGGTTCAATTATCTCTTCGATACGAGGAAGATGGGCGAGAAGAGAGCCGCGATTGACGGCGCGGGATTTGGATCGCTGCTTGCCCGAGGATGTATCGGCCTCGTCTTCGGCATGGATGGCAGCGATGGTCGTTTCCAGGTCTTCCAGCGCGAGATCGAACTGCTCAGGATCAGCCTTCTCGGATTTGCGACCGAAGGCAGCCTGCTTGAATGCGGCGACAAGCTTCTCCAGTCGCTCGATCCGCTCATCCTTACGAACTTCACGCGCTTGCGCCGCGATCAGCATCGTCTTCAGGGCATCGATATCGTC
The DNA here is from genome assembly GCF_029194105.1 of Rhizobium mulingense. Classification (NCBI taxonomy): domain Bacteria; kingdom Pseudomonadati; phylum Pseudomonadota; class Alphaproteobacteria; order Hyphomicrobiales; family Rhizobiaceae; genus Rhizobium; species Rhizobium mulingense. The sequence goes on from NZ_JARFVE010000033.1 coordinate 1,671, forward strand.
AGGGAAATCGGCGGTGTCCAACATGGTGGAAGCCTATCAAAACCAGCGGCGCTTCGCCGTCGGAATTTGCCGACCGAGTCATCGTGCCGCATCTATTCGATGGCGTCCGGTGCTCTCGCTTCTACCGCACGGACCCGACGCCAGTCGAGCCCTGCAAACAGCGCCTCGAACTGAGCATGGCCCAGTGTCATCAGGCCATCCTTGATGCCCGGCCAAGTGAACGTGTGTTCCTCCAGCCGCTTGTATGCCATCACCAGACCGCTGCCGTCCCAGTAGATCAGCTTTAACCGATCTGCTTTGCGCGACCGGAATACGAAGACAGTTCCAGTGAATGGGTCTTTGTGTAGCTCGTTCTTGACCAGTGCCGCCAAGCCATCATGGCCTTTGCGAAAGTCGACTGGCTTGGTCGCCACCATGATCCGCACGCGGTTGGATGGAAAGATCATGCGGGAGCCGCACAGGCACGCGCGACAGCGGCGATCCGAGCGGCAGACGCACCTTCTTCCAGACGAATGGTGACGGAACCGACGATGATCTCGGCGCGACTGGCTTTCTTGATCGGCGGCTCCGAAACGGGCGGATCAACGATTACCGCTGCAAACTCCATCGGGTCTTCGGGTGCGGGCAGAAGCAACTTACCCTGCCGCGCCATCGTTCTCCAAGTGGAGAGGTGGTTCGGCTTCAACCCATGCCGCTCTGCGACCTCACTTACCATCGCGCCGGGCCGAAGGCTCTCCGAAACGATCTGCGCCTTCACGTCATCCGGCCAATGCCGGTGAACCTCACGTCCAGACTTCCTGGTTGTGAGAACCTCCAATGTAGTCTCCATGGAGAAACTCCCGTTGCTCGTCCATGGAAAGGCGATCACAGATCATGGCAGGAAAGACAACGTGGGAGCGGAGCACCGGTTACATTTTATCGACGAAGCTGAGCGCTACGCCCGTCGCCGATCGGCCGCCCTTCGGACGATTGCGCGACGTGCTGTCTAGCACCTTCGGCGGCAAATCGAAGGGTGCTGGGGGACCACAATTGCTCCGCACCGCAACCCGCCGCTACCGCCGCAAATACAGCAACCTAAAACCGTCGGAGCGAACTCAAAACTGGATAAAACTTGGGGGCAAGGTCAGCGGCCTTCCCCGGATGGATACCTTTGAAAAGCCTCTTTGGTGGCTGTTGAACTTATTCGGGCTCGGGCGGATCTTACTCAAGCAGGAACCTTGGTCAGGAACCGGATTGTTGTAGCAACCCATGTATTTTAGGTGCGTTGGAGGACATCATACGGGAAGCTTCCTCAACCAATATCTCCCTGAACCAGATGCTCCCTGGATCGGCATTATGGAGCGCTGGCCATTGAACAGCTTCTGTGAAGACGGGGAGCGGTAACGGAAGGTTGATGATCCGCAAAGGGAAAGTACTTTCGTAATGCTCGACTAAGCGAAGCGGTAGGTTAGCTATGCGGTTCGTGCCACGCAGGACTGGTGGTATTAAGCTAAACCCTTGCACGACGACCTCCACCCGCCTCTGAATACCATTCTCGAGCAAGAACCAGCCCTCGACCGATGGCTTCAAAAAGCGCCCAAACGCGGCAGCGACGTGTCCCGTGGAGACATATTGCTCGATCGTCAGCGCTGAAGGTAGGTCCACATTTGTCGAACAGGCTACACATACAAACTTCTCTGTGAACAGTTTTGCGCTCGGGTGTGCTCCCGAGAGAAAAAATTCAGGCACGATGAGGAAGTCGACGTCACCGCGGCTAAGCATCTCGTACGGATCACTATCCAAAGGCAGCAACTCAAAGCTGACTGCGGGCGCTTCTCGAGCAACTCGCTCAATGATTTTATTGAAGTATATCAGCATCATGAAATCGGACAGAACTATTCTAAAGCATCTGTCAGACTTCGACGGGTTAAACGGCTCCCAAGAGATGATTGAGCATTGTACCTGCAAGAGAGTTTCACGCACTGCCGAGGCAAGTCCTTCGGCACGGGGCGTCAGCCGAAGTTCTCGACCATTCATTGTAAACAATTCGTCGCGGAAATAGTCCCGAAGCCTACCAATGGCGGCACTCATTGCTGGTTGACTTAGATTGATACTACGTGCGGCAGCCGTTAGGTTGCGCTCGGTCGTGAGCGCATCCAATGCAACGAGCAGGTTTAGATCAAGGCCCTTGAAACGCATCTTTAGTCACATCCAAACAACGGATATTTTATATCCAAACAATCGATTTTTCCAGTACAGAACCTTCCAGCATAGATCCAATGAAGGTTCGTCAAAAAGGCTTAGGTTAGTTTGGTGATCAATTAAGTAGGCCGCATAGTTACGATAGACGTTATAGTTGCAGGTAATCCACTTTAAATATCGAATGGCACCTTAGCAATAGGCGATGTGGAGCGGCGTCACCGAGCGACATGAAATGCTAGTGAACGGATGGGCGGAAGTAGGTTCATCATATCGCGATACCGGAGAGGCTTTGCCGTACGCTGGCTATCGACTGGCGGGCTCCTTCTGTTTGGAAGCATGTTCAAGATATTGGTGGCGTGCCAGTAATTTGTGATGAAAAGATCAACGCGCCTGAAGGCGCTTGAGGAAGAGAACGCCACACTGAAGAGACTGCTCGCCGAGCAGATCCTGGATACGGCCCCACTTCCCGAGCTCCTTAAAAAATAGAAAGGCCCGCCGCCAAGCGCGACGCCGTCGCACGCCAGAAAGCCGTCGTGGGCCTTTCGGAACGAAGTAGGTCGCCCGACTGCCGCCTTGCGTTCTCCGCTATCGAGATGCCGTCATCCGGTCGGCGTCCGCGTTACTCGCCTCGGGATCGTCAAAGCGGTTGCCGTCATTAAAAGCTAAGAATTCGGCCGGACTTGCCTCAATCGTCTTTCATAAGCCTCTATGAAGGCTTCCGGAATCGGGTCGCTAAACAATGGGAAATCAACCGGTTTGCGTAAGCCGGTGCTTGGCCGGATAGTGCCGCCATCGAGCCCCGGCCGCCATCCGGCTCCGAAAAAGAAAGCACCATACCGCGCCGCAAGCATCGGGGTCACAGGATTAAGAAGGCTTAGAAATACGGAAACTTCCGCTGCGCTGACTGAGGTATCTGCCCTTGAAAAAGACGCAACGTCGAAAAAGGCGTCTATGGCGTCCATGGCATCCCAGACGCGCAAGTCCTGCACCGCTTCGGAATATCGTTTAACATTGTGGTTCTGCTCGACTGTCAGCTTGTCGGCCGTCAGCGTCTCGTTACATCCGGCGTACTTGCGCAAAGCCGTTTCGAAAGCACGAATTCTAGCCGCGGTCTGAAGCAGCCCCTCGATCAGAAAATCGTTGTCGTTTGCGCCAAATGGCTTGGCGATGCTAGCCAAATAGTAGCGCAGCACGTTCGTGTCGATATCTGCTGCCACCTCGTCAGCCCACACAGCGTGGTCACGGCTAGTAGAAAATTTCGCGCCTTCGAGCTTATAAAAGTCCTGAATTGCATGGTTGTATGGAATCGCATAACCGCGCGAGAACAAACTAGCAGTAACGCCGATCGTGTAATAAAACCGGTTATCCTGACCCATGAAGAATACGAGTCTCGTGCTCGCGTTGCGCATAGTGTCATCGAGATCTGCGCCATTTTGCTTGCAGAGGCGTTCGATTCCTGTCTCATAGCACCACAATCCTTCAAACCAAGTCATTAAAGTTTGGCCTGCCACCTCCACCGGGGAGTTCAAAGTCACACCACGGTCGAAATGCCGCGACATCGGCAATGCCATCAGTTTTGACCGTAGCCAGTCAAGTTCTTTGCGCTTTATGGATTCCGGCCATCCGCTCGCCTCAATGGCGTGATCGAGCCCCGGAGCAAATTTTTCAAGCTCAAAATGAACCTGTCGAATCGGGCGCAAGATAAGGCTCTGGCCGCATGTCGTGTGAATCGGGTTGCGTAGTAGATTGTGTTGCAGCGCCGAGCCGCAATCTTCGCAAAGGTTACTATCTGTTGGCGCGTTACAAGCTGGACACTCTCCGACCGCGAGTGAGTCTGCGGCGAACTCTTCGCACGTCCCGCAATACAGTTGCTCTCCGTCGCGCAGCTCAACGTAGCCGGACGCTCTTAGTTGGTCGTAGATCGCCAAGCTGCGGTCTTTGTGGTCTTCGCTTGAAGTCCTTACAAATACGTCCGGTTCAATATCAACTGACCGCAGACACTGCAGAATTTCTTCAATGTGCATGTGTGCGACGTCATCAACCGGCCTGCCAAGCTTTCGGGCTTTCACCAGCGTGTAAGTGCCATGTTCGTCCGCACCTGTCACGTGATAGGCCGCGTTGCCTACCATGCGGTGGTAGCGTACGAACACGTCGGCGAGAAGGTACACGCCACCTATATGCCCAAGATGCAGCTTGCCGTTCGGGCACGGCGGCGCCGAGCAGGCAAAAAAAGTATGTTGGTTTGCTCTCAATTCAATCCCACCATATCGAAAGGAACTTTAAGCTGGTTTGAGGGCTGCTATTTTTGATCGCGTGTTTTTGGTGCGGCGCTATATAGACCATCGTGTCCCCACTGACTGCGGAGGTTTCTCCATCGGATTGAAACACGCCGCTGCCCGAGTGACCTGCCACGGTACTTTCACCCAGCAGCGACTAGAGCCCCGGCGGTTTTGAGTACGCCAAGTGGCGCGGTGTGAGCAACCGGCGGAAACGCGAAGCTTTCATCTTGCGCAGCGTTGGAGCCGGTTGCGGCGATGGTCCCGGCAAAGTCTGCCGGGGTTTTGTATCCAAGCGATGAGTGCGGCCGGAAATGGTTGTAATCGTCCGCCCATTCAGCAATGGCGCTGCGGGCATGATCGAGGCCGAAGAACAGGCTTTCATTGAGTAACTCGTCGCGCATCCGACCGTTGAAACTCTCGACATAGCCGTTCTGCATCGGCTTTCCCGGCGCGATGTAGTGCCACTCGACCTTGTGATCCTTCGACCAGGCAAGGATGGCATTCGACGTTAGTTCGGTGCCGTTGTCGGAGACAATCATTCCTGGCTTGCCGCGTCGTTCGATCAGCGTCGTCAGTTCTCGGGCGACACGTCGACCGGAGATGGATGTGTCCGGGATCGCCGCCAGGCATTCGCGCGTTACGTCATCGACGATGTTGAGCACGCGAAACCTCCTTCCGCAAGCGAACTGGTCGTGCACGAAGTCTAGCGACCAGCGGGCATTGGCCTTCGCCTCGACCAGAAATCGGAGCACGCGTGCGGACAGCACGGCGTCTGGCTTTCCGCTTGCGAACGGAAAGACCTTCCTCGCGATAGAGCCGGTAGATGCGATTGACGCCGGACGGCTCTCCGTCCCGCCGAAGCAGGACGAACAGTCGCCGGTAGCCGAAACGCCGTCGCTCATTGGCGAGGTCGCGCAGCTTCGCTCGCAATTCTACCTCCGGCGGTCGGCAGGACCGATATCGCACCATCTTCCGATCCGCAGATATAATCTGGCAGGCCCGCCGTTCCGAAAGACCCATGACGGTCTTCAGATGCGCGACGGCGTCGCGTTTGGCGGCAGGCCCTACCATTTTTTTGCAAGAAGCTCGCGAAGTGCGGCTGCATCCAGCATCTGTTCGGCCAGCAGCTTCTTCAGTCTCGCGTTCTCGTCTTCAAGCGCCTTCAGCCGCTTCGCCTCGGAGACTTCCATGCCGCCGTATTTGGCTTTCCAATTATAAAATGTTGCTTCTGAAATTCCGTGCTTGCGGCAGAGGTCGGCCACCTTCGCGCCAGCCTCCTGCTCCTTCAGCACCGCAATAATCTGCTCTTCCGTAAATCTCTGCTTCTTCATTCATCCGTCCTTTAATGGGCCGGACTCTAATCCATTCTGGAGGAAATTCGCAGTGGCAGGTCATTTGGTCTCGATGTTGCACAAGGAGCCAATTCCAGCGGCCACGAAGTACTTGGTATGCACCCGTGGGAACAACATGGGCGCTTCAATTGAACGGAAACTCAAATTTATGGCTGGCTCTGACAAATTACGGACGATCAGCGATAGTTCGGGTCTCCAGCGGGATTGCAGCATGAGGCCGGCAGTCAATACCAAAGGACATTACTGCGACTTCGCCGAATGCCGGTAATAGACATCCGCCAGAATGTGGTGGTCATGGCGGTAGACTTCGGCCATGATATTATAGAGGCTTGGATCGTGAGCCTCGAAATCTTCTGATGTGGCAATGGTGAGATTGCCTCGGCTGTAAGCCAAGTTCGTATTGAACCAAAATCGCGTGCCCTCGGCCCAATACTCATCGACGTTGTTCTCCATATAGGAACACGCCCAGAGGCCTTTCTCGTAGGCGTGCGAATAGGCACGTTCAACTCGTGCAACGAGATCAGGATCTACCGTGCGCAGCGCGTTGAAAATATTATGTGAGAATTCGTGAACAAGAATGTTCCCGCCGTAATACCGCGTGCCCGGCACGCCCATCAAATTCTCCACAGCTCCCGTCGTGTAGAGCCCGCCCATGCCGCGCGCCCTTTGTGCCCAGTAGTCTCGGGCAGTCATCTTGCCGATCGTGTTGGCGTAATCCCGCCGCTCGTCAGGGGTGAGACGTGGATCATCGGGAAGAGGCTTCTTCCAATCCCGCTGCTCGGGAATATCAGTCGTCGTCTCGTCAATTGCCATGACGCCCACCCGCGCTCCAGCCTGGATTAAAGCATCGCGGACATCACGGCGTTCTGACAACATGTAGAGGACAATGTCACGTGAGATCAATAGTGCCGTGTCTGGAACCTTGTTTGACGAAATAATAGGTATGCCCGCTGCGTCAGCATATTTGGCATAAAAGGGATCCAGATTGAGTGATGTCGGTGGGCTGCGAACTATGAAAGTCTCGAAACTCGATACATCAGCCGCGGACAAAGGCGAGTCAGATAAGACATTCTCAGCGCCGCCGAGTCTGCCTGCGGATGCAGCAAGAAGGTACCCACCGCACAACACCATCCCCATCGAGCATACATCCATCATCGTGACCTCTCGTTAACGGCTGTCTTTCGTGAGACGACGCAACAACCGTGCCAGTCACTAAGTATTTCCTCGGGGGCTCATCGGCGCCGCCGGCTCTGTACCAGACCATGTGCGTGACGATCGGCATCCGGTGACCAGGGTATGACGATCACCTCATACCGTTATCTAGGAGAAAATTGCGATCTCGCGGCCGCCTCGCCAGTCCTGGGAGGCGTTTGCTGTGTCCGGGGTCCTAAAAGCTTGCACCGGAAACGCACTGATCTGCGAATCCATTCCTGTACCCATCATCTTCTCCCGAGGTCGGGATCGCCAGGCAAGTATGTCCTCTGGCAATCTTCGCCGATACCCAGCGTGCCGGTCCATGGGCTGCGATAGCCAAAGCGAACCAGGGCGTTTTGCGAGGGGAACCCCTTTCAGATTCAACAGGAGAATGCTGCTGCCTATCGCCGCGTCCCATTTTGTGTGGAATCAGACTGTCGCAAACCGAACATTCCGAAAAAACCCCTCCGCCAGGTCGGGTCGTTCGACGACTTTCGACGCCGGGATAGACCAGCCCGGTTCCGCCGATGGTTCTAATGTGATCTCGACAATTTGCCTGATTATCGCCGAAAACGTCTTTGGCTTGCTTCTGCCTGAGTAGCGAGCCTCTCAGTCATGGTCAACTTTTCAGTTCAATGTCCTGGATGCCTGATCAAGATGATCCAGCATGATGGACAAGGCGGCATGTTCACGAAGAAGTTGGAGCCCGGCCGCTTCATCTGGCGTCGGCAGCCGATGGCAGGCCGATTGATTGGAACGCATCCATTGGACGGATGAGTTCCATCCAAACAAATGATTTCACCAGCTTATACCAGTGCCATTAGAAGCGCCCCAACGAGTGCGTATCAAGTAGTTGCTCTGTCGACGCCTGGACAGAGTATTAAGTGGAGGTTTAGGTATGAGCCCTCAGGTGCGGTGGAAAGTGTGCTGGGAAAACGAGTTGGAGCTCTCTGACCACACGGAGCTCGCAGATTTCTTTCGGAAGACCTATGGGCCAACTGGAGCTTACAACGCCCTTCCATTCGAAGGTGCTCGTAGTTGGTCAGGAGCTAGGCCCGAGCTTCGCGTAATAGGCTATGATGCGCACGGTGTGGCCGCTCACATGGGGTTGTTGCGTCGTTTCGTTCGGGTTGGCGAGGTCGATCTACTCGTATGCGAGCTTGGATTGTGGGGCGTGCGTCCAGATCTTGAGGGGTACGGCATTAATTCGATGCGCATTGTTTACCCAGTGCTGCAGCAACTTGGCGTTCGGTTTGCGTTCGGCGGTGTTCGGCAGGCGTTGCGCAACCTTGTTCTCAGGCTCTGCCGAAATGGTCTTGCGACGGTTTTGGAAGGGGTACGCGTGCGATCCACCCTTGCCGATGTTTATCTCAACCTCCCGCCGACGCGCTGTGAAAACGTAATTTTGGTAGTATTCCCAATAGGATGCTCAATGAGTGATTGGCCATCGGGGACCTTGATCGAGCGGAATGGCCCTGAGCTATGAAAGAGCATGGTCCCATAGCTGAAGTTATCCGAAGAGACGGTGGCGGCCCAGTGATCGGTGCGTCTATTTAACCCTCGATGACGGACCGACCCACACGATGACACATCCCGCACCTTTCGATCTGCGAACGCTTAGACGTCAAGCGTGAGATATTCGAGACAAGCAGGACCATCAGGAACATATGCCCCGAAGCCTCGGTACCGCAATCCGGGCACCTGGTGGAAGTATGAACATCATCGGCTAATGCCGTATTTTTGCGCGCTCGCGGGTTCACGATCCGCGCTCCTCGTTCGACCCGCTAACTGACGCCACTGCCGCAGAGCACGGCATCGGAGCCTGCGCACAAGCGCACTGCCGACCATACTGCGATGGCCGACAACCCAGATCTTCTTGTTGGACAAGTCGTACACTCAGAGCTCTTCCCGGCTGTTCAGGGCCTTCCAGTGCTTGACATCCTCGCGCACCATCTCGGCGACGAGCTCCTGAACCGGGGCCTTGTGTTGCCAGCCCAGCTTCTGGCGGGCCTTGGTCGGATCACCGGCAGAAGATCAACTTCCGTCGGGCGGAGGTATCGAGGATCGACTTCAACAAGGCAGGCACCGGACGCGGAGTCGTAGCCAGTCGACGCCGGACGCCTTCCATTCCAAAGTAATGTTCACGTCGGCAAAAGCCCGCTCGAGAAATTGGCCGACACTCGTCGTCTCGCCGGTCGCCAAGACGTGGCCATCCGGTTTGTCCTGCTGCAGCATGCGCGACATGCCCTCGACATACTCACGTGCGTGGCCCCAGTCGTAGCTCCTGGCGCTGTTTTTGGCCAGCTGTCGGGCGCGGCGGGCCTGCGCGATCGAAGTTGGCTTGTTCAGCCACAAGGCGAAGCTCTATCACCTGGGCGCTCGCAGCGTCTCCCGTGCGATACGCCATTTCTCTCTTGGCTACAGGGATGTGCGATTGTCTCCTGTTTTCAAAGCTCTTTGTCCTGCTGATGGTCGCGGTCGCGCTGGCGCGCGGTCGACCTAGACATGTCCTGCGATTGATGAATCGATTGTGAGGTGACGAGAGCGACCGAAGCTGATTCAACATCCACAGCGGAGAAGTGGATGATGGGACAGGCCCTGAGCGATGATCTCCTAATACGGGTTTTGAAAGCGTCTGCGGCGGGCATGTCGGCTCGACAGGCTGCGGCTCGTTTCGGAGTTGGGATTTCGA
>NZ_JARFVE010000034.1:0-7751 GCF_029194105.1 Rhizobium mulingense
TATCCCGACGTGGCGCGGGCATCATGAAATCAATTTTCGAGGAAAGAGATCATGTCAGACATTGTGGAGCAGCTGAAGAAGGTCCGCAAGCTGCAGTCCCGCGCCGCCGCTGCCAAAATCTCAGCATTTGCAATGGCCAGAACGAGAGTTCGATGGTGAGCTCACTGGCATGATCATGGCTCTCAACCACGCGGCGGTTGCCGCCTGAAGAACTGCCAGACTCTCGTTGCCGCAGACGACATTGCTGCGCAATCTCGCGAACAAATCAGGAGAACGGTGTTGCGTTTCACAATCTTTTGCGGCCTCCTGCTGCTCGTCGTCTGGGCGAAGGCACTAACGAGTTACTTCGTCTGGCATTCCATCCACGAAGTCATCGTTGCAATGGTGGCTAGTTTGTTGCTTCTTCAGTGGGCGTATATCGCAAGCCTGCTCTTTTCCATCTGGCAATCCAGCCGTAATTACAGGAGTCGCCAAAGGGCTCGACGATCCGATCATCGCTAGACTAGAACGTGGTGTCAGCCACAGCCTATCATGAGGGCGAAAACCTCGGCGTTCTTTGGAACGCCTCTCATCAAATCAGATCCAACCATGAGTCAACGGAATTCGAACCTGCCGGATGACGTGGATGCGTCGAGAGCCCTATCGCCGCGCAAGCTCTGCAACCTCGGCCGTGCCATGATGACGTGTAACAGGTGGCCTGCTCATGCCCTATCTGTGGTGGCTCCGACTTCATTCGCGGCGGCGAGACCGTCAGCGAAGTGCTGGACTATGTTCATGCTTCCTTCCGTGTCGTGCATCATGTCCAGCCCCGCTTTACCTGCAAAGCAAAATTGGCCCTTGTTTAGATAGTCGAGGCCGCACTGCCAGAACACAGCGAGGCGATTTTGTCTTGTGGCCAGGTATGTGAAAGACGCTCATGCGAGCCCACTGGACAGGAGAGGTCAGCATTTGAATTTAAAAAGGTACCTTGATCCAAAAGTGGATGTGCTCGCTTCAGTAGCTGAATTGGATGGTCTGTACCGCGTCCAGAGGACCATAAAGAAACGTAAGTTATAAGGCTGAGCCTATGAATTTCATGAGAACGGAGCAGGGGCTTCTCTGCGTTTCAATTGCCGTTACCATCCTCCTTGCCTGCATCGGCATTTTGTTCGGGATCATTTCAGGTTCGTTCGCAATCATATTCGATGGTGTCTACGCATTGACGGACGCTGCTATGACTGTCGTAGCTCTGCTTGTTACAAAGCTCATCGCGTCATCCGAAGCGCCCTCCAGCAAAGGAAAACTTATCGAGCATTTCACGATGGGGTTCTGGCATCTTGAGCCCATAGTCTTGGCTCTCAACGGCATTCTCATAACCGGGTCGGCTGTTTACGCACTTGTCAACGCAATCGGCAGCATTTTGCATGGGGGACGTCCGCTCAACTTTAGTCAAGCGATCGTCTACTCCGTCGTAACACTCGGTGTGACAGCCACCATGGGGGTTATTGGTGATCGAGCTAATCGTAAGATCAAATCTGATTTCGTTGCCCTGGATACGAAAGCTTGGCTGATGTCCGCCGGGCTAACGATCGGGTTACTCGTCGCGTTTGCCATCGGATATTTCATTCAGGGGTCTTCTTACGAATGGATCTCGCCGTTTATTGACCCGGTCGCGCTGGCATTAATCTGCATTGTGATCATTCCCATTCCGGCGGGCACGGTTCGGCGAGCGCTCGCCGACATACTGCTTGTTACGCCATTAGATCTCAAACAACAAGTTGACGCGGTCGCCAAAACAATCATCGAACGACATGGATTCATATCCCACCGGGCTTATGTGGCCCGGGTCGGCCGAGGCCGGCAAATCGAGCTACATTTCGTTGTCTCAGAGGACCTCCCGGCGAGGAAATTGCAGGAATGGGATAAGATCCGTGACGAAATCGGGCTCGCGATTGGTAACGAGGGTCCGAGTCGTCGGCTCACCATCGCCTTTACAACCGATCCTGAGTGGGCGGATTAGGATTTTGAACCGAATTTGGAGCCCTGTATCGCAGGCATTCCATAGCGGGCGTGATCCTCGAACCGGATGCATAGCTCGGCGTTTTTTCCAGCCACCATGCGTCAATTTGTAAGCGACAAGCCGTGGCCGTTCAGGCGGCGTAGTTCCATGGCATGAGCGCGTCGATTTCACTGCTGGGCCATCCATTCGCAAGGCGCTCAAGCGTCTGGGTCAACCAAGCTTGCGGATCGACTGCATTCATCTTTGCCGTTTGCAGGAGCGTCGCGATGGTCGCCCAAGTCCGGCCGCCACCGTCGCTTCCAGCGAATAGACTATTTTTTCTCGTGATCGCTTGGGGTCTGATTGCTCGCTCGACTATGTTGGAGTCGAGTTCGATGCGGCCGTCGGTCAGGAAGCGCTCGAAGATGTCTCGACGCGAGATGGCATACCGCAGAGCTTCGGCGAGTTTGGATTTTCCAGAGACCCGTGGCAGGGTCGCCTGCCAGAGAGTGAAGAGGTCACGGACGATCGCTGCGGAGATCTCCTGGCGTGCAGCGACACGAGCTTCAGGGCTTTGGCCGCGCACACGCTCCTCGATCTCCCATAACCTCGCCATACGCTCGACGGTGTCTGTAGCGACCTTCGAGCTCTTTGCGACATGCAACTCGTAGAACTTTCTCCGGCTGTGCGACCAACAGCCGGCCAGGATGGCGCTGTCATTGCCTCCATCTTTCCGGACGAGCTTGTTATAAGCGGCATATCCGTCGACCTGCAGGATTCCACGATAGCCGCTCAGGTGTCGTGCGACACACTCGGTGGCTCGACTGTCCTCGAAGCGATAGGCTACCATCGGTGGACCGCTGCCCCCAAAAGTCCGGTCATCCCTGGCATACGCCCATAGCCATGCCGTCTTCGCTGATCCGGAACCAGGTGCAAGTGTGGGCAAGGTCGTTTCGTCGGCAAAGATCCGTTCGGCCTTCTTGATCTCATCGAGGATGTAGTCGGCGAGGATATTGAGCTCGAACCCCAGCTTGCCCATCCATTGAGCCATCAGCTTGCGGTCGAGTTCGACCTTGTCGCGTGCGTAGATGGCTTCCTGGCGATAGAGTGGCAGCCCGTCGGCATATTTGGAAACGGCGATCTGGGCCAGAAGTGCTTCCGTTGGAATGCCACCTTCGATGATATGTGCCGGAGCCGCCGCCTGGACGACACCATCCTCGTTCCTAAAGGCATACTTCGGCCGACGGGTGACGATGACACGGAACTTCGCTGCCACGACATCCAGCCGCTCGGAGACGTCTTCTCCAATCAGGATTTTGGTCTTACCTGCATGTTCTGGAAGCTCTTCCGGTTCGATCACGACCTCGACGCGCTCAAGATGAGGCGCAAAGCCCTTGCGTGGCCGCGGAGCGCGTTTGCTGTCCGCGCTACCGCGGCCTTTCGTGACCTGAGCCTTGATCGTCGCAATGCCGGTCTCGATCTCTTCGAAGACAAAGGCGTGCTGCTCGTCATCGACGGTGGATGATGCAAGCCTTTCCGAGCGTCGGCCAAATCGGGCGCGATCGAAAGCCTTCAGGATCTGCGTCAGCCGCTCGATGCGCTCATCGGCGTCCGCGTTGCGGGCCTCTAGATCGTCAACCTGCTTCTCCAAAGCCTCGACGCGGGCTGCTTTTGCGGCCATGGCAAGAACCATGGCTTTGAGAGCCTCTACATCATCCGGGAGCTCAATCTCGGGCCGCGTCATGGGTATGATCAGAGCATATTTTGCCGCGCTCCGCCCATGCTTTCAGGGACCTGATTCACTTCGCCGCAGCGGTTTTACCCAACAATCTCGGGAGGCTTCACCGGCGTGGATCGAACCCGCTTCCAGTCCATTCCGTCGACTAAAGCCAGAAGCTGGGCATGATTGAGCTGGACGCGATGATGGCCGATCCGGGGCCAGCAGAACTGGGCTTTTTCCAGCCGCTTCGCATAGAGGCAAACGCCGGAGCCATCCCACCACACGATCTTGACTCGGTCTGCTCTCTTGGCCCGAAAGACATAAAGTGCACCGTTGAACGGATCACTGCCAGCATCCCGTACCAGCGAAAGCAAGCTGTCCGGCCCCTTTCGGAAGTCGATGGGATGGCTCGCAAGAAAGACCTTCACGCCGGACGGGATCATGCCGACCGCACCGCTCGGATCACCCGCTGCAGGTGTGCTTCGCCGATATCTGCGTCGGCCCGGATAACGACGTCGCCGATGATAAGCTCGATCATCGCACGTGTGCCAATCGTCCCAGTCTCCGTCTGACCAGCCCGATTTGCGAGGTAGATCGTTGTCCGTCACGAGCATCACGACGCCAGCCAAATAGCTGCGAGGGATGTATGCCGATGCGATGCGCAATGGCTGAGACGCTTGCGCCGGGCTCCATTGCCTCAGCCACAGCCCGCGCTTTAAAATCATCGGACCAGCGGCGCCGAAATTGCCGTGGGGCGCCCTCAAGCCGTTCCGGAACAGCCTCGATCATATGGAAGTTTCTAGTTCCAGAGCTAGGCGCAGACATAGAAGCTCACAGTTTGTGAATCGTCTGTCCGCAATACAGCGGCCAACGCTACTGACGCCAGATGGGGTCAGCTTGTCGCTTACGTCAATTTCACGGTTCGTACCAATCTTCGATCAATGCGGCCAGTTTCGATGCCGTAGTTTTCCGTTATGCCTCCAGGCGCGATACTCGATTCAGCGAATAGGGTTGGCTGAACCCAGATCGCGCCTTTGCGTTCAAGCTCCACAGGCGGTTTCGCCGTCTTGATCTTGTTGAGATCCTGCCGGAGGCCGATTGTCTCGCGTTCTTTGAAACGAGCGACGCCTATGTCCTTGTACTGGCTCAGGAGGGCGCGGCCCAGCTGCCCAGGTTCCGATAGATGTCATCGCGCAGCTGTCGGACCTGTCGATTGAGCTCACCAAATTGCGCAGGCGTATGGTCGGAAATTTCCAGAAGAGCGTCGCCCAGGCAGCCAGCTCGCGACCTCAGCTCCGGCCCGCGTAACCCGCCGGGTGATGCTGCGGGCGGCAAGGGTCATCAGCGACTATGGTTCCGCGAACGCGACGAGGCGCCCGCGGATAGCCGTCGGCAACATGAAGTCGCCTCGTAGGTCAGACCTTGTGCAGAAAATCGACCACGCCGGTATCGAGATCATAATAGGCGGGCACGATCTTCACCTTGCCTTCCTCGACCAGGCGAGAAACAATCGCACTTTCGGTGAGGATGCGCTCGGCGCCGTTGAAGGCATTGGCATGGACGGTCTTGTCGACAAAATTGTCGCCGCGATCGGTCTCCGCCAAAGCCACGGGCAGGATCGGCTGGGTCATCTTGCCGATTGAGCCATCGAGCTTGGTGCCCTTGGACACGACCTCGCAGGCGGCGGAGACCGCCCCGCAACGCTTGTGGCCCATGACGACGATCAGCGGCGCATGCAGATGTTCGGTGCCATATTCGATCGTGCCGAGCACATCGGTGTCGACCACGTTTCCGGCATTGCGGGCGACGAAGAGTTCGCCGAGCGTCACCCCGCCGAATACAAGTTCCGGCACGACACGGCTGTCGGAACAGGTCAGCACGATCGCCCAAGGTGCCTGGCTCTTGGCGACGTCCTGCCGGCGCTTGGAAATATTGGCGGCGCAGGCTTCCGTGTCGGTGACGAATTTCTTGTTGCCTTCCTGGAGTTTTGCCAGTGCTTCATCCGGCAGGAGGGCGGGAGCGTTCGAGGCGAATGCCGGCATGGTCATGTCAAAGCCTGCAGTCATGACGGCCACGCCTCCGATGCCGGCAAATTTCAGCAGGGAGCGACGGCTGAGTGGGGAGGAATTGCATTCAAAGCACATGGTATCGGTCCTTTTGCAATATCCGGGATGGCTGCGGAGAAATGGCACCTGCTCCAAGTCATGTCCGGCAATTCTCCGGGAATCGGAGAATGGCCGATTGGTTATGCCTTGATATGGCACTCATCAAGCGGAATTTTGACGCATCGGAGGAGCTAAGCCAATCCTGGAGTATTGCCCCGGCCGTACGGTAGATCAACCCGGCCCTGACGGGTTCTGGCGAGGGATGCTCATGCGCGGCATATTGGGTTGCAAGGGACCCTTTGGGCGCTGCCTTCTGCTTCTTTAGTGGCTCCGCTGCCGCCGGCGGGATCGCATTCATTAACTCACTCGGGAACCTAAGAGCATTTGTGGGGCCGTTCGTTATAGGGTATCTCCGTAGTCAGCCCGGAGGTTTTTCTACAGGCCTATACGCTTTGGCAATCATGGGCCTAGCCGCGACAGTCATGTTGATTTTCCTCCTGCGCCTCCTGCGCCAAACTTGATAGAAACAACCAGATGTTCTTGTGTTTGTTGTCACGTGAGCCGAGCCGGTTAGGTGCACAACGAGATGCGGCTCGGGTCCGCGAGGAACCAACAGCAAGAGCTCGCAAAATTCCTCAGCGTCACCGGCCGCCGTCTTCGCACCCAAGGCCGAACCCGGCAATGCCGCTCATGTCGGCGCACCGATGCCGGGCGCCATCTCGCGCGTCTTTATGTCGCCCGGACAGGCGATCAATGCCGACGATGTGCTGGTGTCGACCGAAGCGATGAAGGTGGAAACGGCAATTCACGCCGAGGAGAACGGCACGATCGCCGAAGTTCTCGTCAAAGCCGGCGACCAGATCGATGCCAAGGACCTGCTTGTAACTATCGCGGCCGGTTCAGCGTAAAGTTCCATAACGTTGATTATGCTATTTGGTGCTGTAGGCGCAAAGTTGAAGTGTCCTGTTTCTGCAAAGTTGGAATGTCACTCTCCCCGCGTTTGATGGCGCGGGAGACAAGCGGATGGGACTGATTGCGATGAGCGAGCGTGACCTGCAGCGGATCGAGGTTTTGTCGAAGGTTGCCGACGGGCGGATGACGATGGTGTCGGCGTCGCATGTGCTTGCTCTCAGCGAGCGCCAGGTGCGGCGGCTGTTGGATCGCATCAGAACGACCGGTGCGGCATCGATCCGCCACAAGGCGATCGGCCGGCCGTCGAACAACCGGATCAGCGATGGTGTTCGCGATTATGCGGTGACGCTGGTTCGTGAACGTTATGCGGATTTCGGTCCGACGCTGGCGGCCGAGAAGCTTGCCGAGCGCGATGGCTTGCGTGTGTCGCGCGAGACGTTGCGCGGCTGGATGACGCAGGCCGGATTGTGGCTGTCACGCAAGCAGCGGCGGACGTTTCATCAACCGCGGTTGCGGCGCGAAGCCTATGGCGATCTGGTACAGATCGACGGGTCCGAGCATCGCTGGTTCGAAGATCGTGGAGATCCGTGCTCGCTGTTGGTGTTCGTCGATGATGCGACGGGCCGGTTGATGCAGCTGCGCTTCGTGCGCTCGGAAAGCGCCTTCAGCTATTTCGACGCACTTGAGCTTTATCTGAAGCAGCACGGGGCGCCGATCGCCTTTTATTCCGACAAGCACTCGGTGTTCCGGGTGACGAAGAAGGATGCCAAGGGTGGCCAGGGCATGACCCAGTTCGGGCGGGCACTCTCGGAGCTAAATATCGAGATTCTCTGTGCAAACTCCAGCCAGGCCAAAGGCCGTGTCGAGCGGATGAACCGGACGCTGCAGGGTAAGCGGCAAGCTGAGACCGTTCAGCGCGCGTAATTCCACGGCATGAGTGCATCGAGATCGCTGCTCGACCAGCCGTTGGCGATCCGCTCAAGTGTTTGGGTGAGCCAAGCCTGCGGGTCCACGTTGTTCATCTTCGCCGTCTGAA
>NZ_JARFVE010000035.1:0-7482 GCF_029194105.1 Rhizobium mulingense
CACGGATACAGAAGCTCGCGAACCTCGGTCCCGTGGGTGTTCTGTCGTCGTGTTGTACAATGAGGAAAGACCTCATGCCGCCGAACTTCCCGCGCAGTTTCTTGGCCGAAACGACGATACAGCCGCTCCCCCTAGCAGCGCCTGCACCGGCCGTCAGGCCGGTTAAGCGAAGCGGGTTACCTCGATGAAGCTTGTTTACGGAGGAAACATTTGATTGATGAAAGGATAAACGCGCGCGAGACCGGCTTCTTACTTTTGCTTTCCCACAATAAAACTCGCTAAAATTTCCTGGCTTTTCGATCGACTCTCTTTTGAGAGGAACCCACAGGTGCCCCAGAAGACGCTGGCGATTTATCAATAGATGAAGAACTTGCCGTTGCCATCCCTTCCTCAGGAAGCGTAGCTACTTGAGCGGCACTGTCAATCGCTCTACGGCAGTCATCAAGGAAGTCAGCTATATATTCATTGACATAGACAACCAACGGCTCCTTTGGAACAACAATCAGACGCCGTTTGTCCGTTTTATCCCGAGTGATGTCGATGAACCCACGCAAATGCGCTGCCTCGACATACTTTTGGCAAACAGTCTGGTTTTTGAAAGGCAGATAGCGACACGCCTGCATCTTCGTCATGGGTTTGTTATTGGCGTCCATATGATATACTTTAAGCATCAATCCAAGAATATTCCTCAGGAATAGTTTTTCTTCGGAATTTTCGCTAAAGAGATCTGACAAAAACGAGTCAATTTTCTCAAGCTTATGCTTTACGCCGACGTCGATCTGTTCTGGCGTATATATTTTTCTTCGTGTTGTCTTCGCCACGGCCACGCCTCTGCGCAATGGGTCGTTCTGTTTTCACCCAAAGCCTGTTACCGGATCCCATCGCGGCGACATTTATCATATGTATGTCTTCATAACTACGACGAATATAAGAATTTGCGGGCGGTCGTGAGACTAACCTTCATCGTGCACGAGCCCCCGCTCTTGTTTTCACATCCATTTAAAAAAACAGTTACACAAGTGTAACTACGAGTGCTATCAAAAATTCGGGAGCTTCGCTTCCGATGGAAGGTCGGTCTCTTGATTGGCCCCCGACCAGCTCGCCCGCCGCCCGAGCTGGCATGCAAGAGCCCGACCTTCCGTTTTGCACGTGGCTTTTCGAACCAGGGATCCGAAATGAATAAAGAGATTTGGAAAGATTACAGCCAACCTTTCGGGACGATTGGTCCATTGATGACAGTGGGCGAAATTCTGGAAAAGAATATTGATGCGGGATACAACGCCTATGATGAGTATGCAAACGCAGCTCTTCAGAAATTTGCTCGGTATGCCTCAGAATTCCTCTCCAATCCACATCCTCATTTAGGTCGGGACGGGAGCGTTTGCCCTTTCGTTCCCGAGGCTCTGACGAAGGGGCTTTTACGGGTTGCCGCGTCGCAAGCTGTTGCAGTTGACGAAATCGAAAACGATTTGGCGCGTATGCTCGCCGTCTTCAGCCAGATGAAACCCGTAAAGTCCTTCAACGATCGAACGGGCGACTGGATCTATAAGGCCATTATCATTGCCCTTCCTGGAATACAGGATGAAGGAGAGATCATCAGGATTGGTCAACTGCAAAAACGGCTGAAGCCCGACTTCATTCAGGAAGGTTTCATGATCGGTGAATTTTATCCAGGTTGCCCGGAGCCCGGTTTGCACAACAGGATGTTTCGACCGCTCGACACAACGGTTCCAGCCTTGGCTATTCGGCATATCACCAAATATGATGCTCCTTTCATGCTCGATAGCGATAAGTGCCTGGAGGCTTACTTCAGTATTTTTGGGAACGAGGGTCGCCGCCGCATTAGGCAGCTTTTGGAGCGAACCGCCTGAAACTTACTCGCAAGAGGGCTGTACTCGCAGTCGCTGAAACAGCTATCCTCGATCGTCCTACCAGGTGAACCGGAAGGAAACGACTATGTTGGACGTTCATCCGAACGTACTTGCTGAACTGCACCAGATCGGAGCGTCGACGGTACGATTGTGGCGCTATAGTGAGTTCGCCACCCCTATTACATCTCCTTCCGATTTAGCCTCTGCTATCGGCGTTCCCGTGGGGCGCGTTGCAAAGACGATGATTATTGCCGAGCAGAAAGCGAACGATGTGATGCGCCGGTCTCATCCTGCGCGCCACCTTTGTGCCGTTTTGCTGCCATCACCTTCAAAGATTGACATGAAAGCGGTTGCTGGCACGTATGGATGGAAACGAGCCGAGCTTGCTCAGAAAGAACAGGTACTCGATCTCTTCGGCTACCCGTCAGGAAGCGTATCACCATTCGGTCTCCAGAAGATCGCTGTACTGATCGACACCGCCCTTTTTTCTTATCCTACCGTAGTCACAGGTGCGGGCAAGGTTGGAGTCGAGCTTGAGATCGACACAAGCATGCTTTGGAAGATCGGGCAGCCGTTACAGACGCGTGGACGGGCCAGTCAAACCTAACGCCTCGTCACCTTTCATAGAGATGCCGTGAGGTAGGTTATTTCTTCGGGAAAGGAAATGCGGTTCCACGTAACGGCGCCTCGATTAGAGAATGAGGGTTCAATACGTATGTTGCGTAATCGGACTCATAGTGCGCACTATAACGAAAATCGTCACACCCGTCCCAACGTCTGCACGACATCTTCACCTCGATAGCTGTGAGGCGGATCAAGCGCGGGAACATAGCGTGAGAAGGTGGCGACCACCGTCAGGACCCGCAGTTTCTTTCCGGTTGCGAGCTGGTCGTGCACGAAGTCCATCGCCCACACGTCATTTGGTCCGACAGCCATTTGCCGATCCTCGCGAAGTTTCGCCTTAACACGGCGCTTCCGAGTCTTATTCCGCAGCTGCAGTCCCAAGTCCCTGTAAATGCGATAGGTTCGCTTGATGTTGGTGCCCCAACCCTCGCGTTCCAAAAGCACATGCACGCGACGATAGCCGTAGCGCACCCGCGCTTACAGGTCTAGACCGGCCTCGGCGCGGCGAGAGATGTAGTGATCGGTCGACCGATCGAAGTTCAACGCGCCACAGGCACGCCGGATCGAGATCGCCCAATCGCGGCACATGACACCACCTCCCGCTACCCCTCAGGCCTTAGGCGGTGTGGACTCTTGGGATTCCCAAGGCTGAGCAAATCAGATTCAAGACTGTCTTTTGGAGGCAGTCATGGGTGTTTTGGATCGTCTGATCCTTCGGGACGAGCAGTGGGAGCGGATATCGCACCACATCATTGGTGACGAGCGCACACGCGGTTCGTCCGGCCGCGACAACCGCATGTTTATGGAAGCGGTGCTTTGGATTGTGCGAACGGGCTCGCCCTGGCGCGATCTGCCAGAAGTGTTCGGCGAGTGGAACAGTGTCTTCCGTCGTTTCAGCCGCTGGAGCCGGAAGGGCATCTGGTGGCGCATATTCGAGGCGATGGCGGACGATCCAGACTTCGAGTACTTGATTGTTGATTCCACCATCATCCGCGCCCATCAGCACGCTGCCGGCGCAAAAAAGGGGCTGAAGATCAAGCCCTTGGCCGCTCCCGCGGCGGATTGAGCACCAAGATCCACATGGCCGTGCGGGGTCTCGGTTGCCCGGTCCGCTTCACATTGACCGCAGGCCAGAAGGGCGATGCGCCGCAAGCCGACGCCCTGATCGAGGGCCTACCCGCCGACATCATCATGGCCGATACCGCCTATGACAGCAATCACCTGCGCAATGCCATCGCCGATAAGGGCGCCGTGGCAGTGATCCCCAACAATCCTTCGCGTGCGCGAAAATACCCGCTCGACAAACATCTCTATGCTCAGCGACACCTGATCGAATGCTGCTTTTCTAAACTCAAGCAGTTCAGAAGGGTCGCGACGCGCTTCGAGAAAACCGCCGAAAACTACCTCGCCGTCGTCACTATCGCGGCGACAATGCTATGGATCAGATAACTGTCCACACGACCTAGAGCTTTCGGCGGATGGCGTCCTGCAGCATCTCACGGTCCAACGTCAGATCCGCGACGATCTTCTTCAATCGCGAATTCCCGTCCTCAAGCTGCTTGCGCCTCTTCATCTCTGGCGGCAACATGCCGGCGTACTTTTTCTTCCAGTTGAAGTAAGTCGTCTGACTGATCCCCGCCTTGCGACAAATCTCCGCGATCGAGACGCCCTCATCACCCTGCTTCAAAATGAACGCCTTCTGAGCGTCCGAAAACTGCGATGCCTTCATCGTGTTCCGTTCCTTTTCCCAGCCAGGAAAATGCACCGGAAAACTCTAACCAAAATTGGTCCAGTTTGAAGGGTTGAGAGCAATTTCCCTATCGTAAAACCTGTGATCCTATGAAGTTAAGATGGGGAATGTTAAGGACATACAACAGCGTGCACGAAAGACGCGGAAGCCAACTGCGTCACATCTATTTCTGGTATCGGCGCTGTTGCGCTGCGGCCAAAACCGCACTGGCTCCTGATCCTTCCACCTTCGGAAGGGGCCGTGATCTCGCCTGGGTCGACCGTATGCTAGTTCGATCAGCAACCCTTTGACGGTGAAGATTCCTGGTTATTCACCTGGTGGATCAATGCCATACAAACAATCAATTTTACGAAGCCATGGGATGTTATTAAACACCTCGATTATGAATTGGGGACCCCATGATGTTGCTCCACCGAGAGCAGCCGAGGGCAAGGTCACAGACCTGGCCGGTAAATGGAGACGAACATGGCCAACGTGGAACTGCAGAAGGCGCTCTCGTCTGCCAATCAAGCGCCGAGACATAGCTCTGGGTCCTTTCTTCGCCTACTGCAGGAGCCTCGTCGCATTAAACCGAATACCAGCTTTAACACATTTGGGTCGCCACAAAAGCTGAACAACCACTATCCGATCTTGCCAATCCTTGGCTTCTCAAAAGTGAACGGAGCTGTGGGTATGCGAGATGGGGTGTTACCCACCGCGAAGTCATACATGAATACGAATGATTCAATGTCATTTCAACGTGAGCATTATGATTAGCTCATCGGCGTCAGCATCGTTTTTTAGAACCAGCAGCTTTTCGATGATTCCTGGCGAAAGACATCGGGGCCACCCTCCGGTCTTGGTCACCGAAAATTCGCCGCCAAACTTGGAGACATTTAAATGACAAACTCTCTTCCCGCAAAGCTGATGGTTGGTATCTTCGACCATTTGGACGAAGACGGAAGGGAGATTGGGCGCCAGTATGAAGATCGGATGAAGTTGGCAGAGGTCTGCGATCGCCTTGGCTTTTATGGATATCACGTCGCAGAGCACCACTGTACTCCCCACGGCAGAGGACCTTCGCCGAATCTATTTCTAGCAAGCGTAGCTCAGCGCACGCAGCATCTTCGTCTCGGTCCTTTGGTTATGCTGTTGAACCTTTATCATCCGTTACGTGCGTTTGAAGAAATTTGCATGCTGGATCATCTGAGCGGTGGCAGGCTCGAGTTGGGCATGGGGCGCGGCTCCTTACCAATCGAATGGAGCTTTTTCGGTATTGATGAGGAGGTGGCGACATCGCGCTATCTCGAAGCCAGCGAGATCGTCATCCAAGCGATGAAGGAAGGAGCTCAGGCTCTTTCCTACAAAGGCGACCACTTTGAACTAGACAAAGTCCCGTTGATGTTGCGGCCACACCAACGTCCTCAGCCTCCGAGATGGATTACAACCAGTCGTCCTGAGGTTGCGCGCTGGGCGGCTGAGAACGATACAAATCTTGCCTGCGGGGGCCCTGCTTCTGCTGTTCGCCAGATCACTGATGCCTACCGAGCACACGAGAGACGTACCGCCGGGGGCAGGAAACGGGCGCCGTTCCTTGGGTTGGTCCGAATGGTGGTGGCCGGCAGCACGACGAAGCATGCCATTTCGCTCGCGGCCCCGGCTTATCAACGGTGGCTTCGGAGCTTTAGGTTTCTGTACGAGATTAACGGGATACAGACTCCTCAGAACCTCCCGCCGGATTTTGATGCAGCAGTAGACTGTCAGTTGTGCGTAGTTGGTACTGCTGCTTCAGTTAGGCAAGATCTTCTCGATCATGTCGAGGAAGCAGGTGCTAATTATCTTCTTTGCCAGCTGGCGTTTGGTGATTTGCCATTGGAGGCTTCCTATTACACTGCAACGAGCGTTCACTCTGGAGTTATGGCTTAATCTGGACTGGCCTCAGGTTGCTTTCCGATCACAGAGATTAAGTCTCTGTGGCCGCGCCCTCAAATCGATTGAGGAGCGTCAAGGCGAATTCAGCCATCGCCGTAGGAACAGCCATTGTGGAATGGGCTGCACTATTGGATAGTTAAAAGATATGCGATTTAAGGGCCTCGATCTAAATCTCCTTGTCGCGCTCGATGCACTAATGATTGAGCGCAACCTTACTGCGGCGGCACGTAGCATTAATCTGAGCCAGCCCGCAATGAGTGCAGCTGTCCGCCGGCTCCGCTCCTATTTCCGCGATGAACTATTTACGATGCGTGGTCGTGAGTTCGTTCCAACTCCGCGTGCGGAAGACCTCGCGCCTGCGATTCGTGAGGCTTTACAGCATATTCGGCTCAATATCATACCCTGGGATAAATTTACTCCTGATCAATCAGATCGTCATTTCCGAGTAAGCTTATGCGATTTCGTTACAGTTGTTCTTTTTCAGAAGATACTGGAGCGTCTTGCGCGGGAAGCACCCGGCATTAGTTTTGACTTGCTGCCTCTTACTGACAATCCAGACGAGCTTTTGCGACGCGGCGACGTAGACTTCCTTATTAGCCCACCGCTATTCATGTCGAGCGCGCACCCTAAGATAGATCTATTTCAGGAACGACTGACTTGCGTCGGCTGCAGTAA
The DNA here is from genome assembly GCF_029194105.1 of Rhizobium mulingense. Lineage (NCBI taxonomy): Bacteria > Pseudomonadati > Pseudomonadota > Alphaproteobacteria > Hyphomicrobiales > Rhizobiaceae > Rhizobium > Rhizobium mulingense. Next base: position 6,832 of record NZ_JARFVE010000035.1, read on the forward strand.
TAACAAACAACTTGAGGAAGCCCTTACTGCCGAGGAGTATTCTTCAATGGGGCACGCGGTAGTTAGGTTCGGTCGGACGCAGCAGCCTACCATAGAAGATTGCTTCTTGCAGGAGCATGGCCTCAAGAGGCGGGTCGAAGTCGTTGTTTCAAGCTTTAGCATGATCCCCGCCGCCCTAATGGGCACCGATCGCATCGCAACCGTTCCGTTACGACTAGTTGGGCTTTTTGAGGACACGATACCATTGCGGATGACTGCGCCCCCGATAGCGCTGCCGACATTCACCGAGGCAGTCCAATGGCCGGTACTTCACGACAAAGATCCGGCAAATATCTGGATGCGAGATATAATGGTTCAGGAGGCAGCGCGATTGCCGTGACCATCCTGAAACCTAGGAAGCTGGGCTGCATTGGGAGCGACGACCCGCGACGCGGCCGATTAGCTGAAGACGGCACCACCTGTGAGTGACCCGCAGGCCATTTTATCGTAAGCGATGTGCCGCTCACACCTCGACAAAGAAGCAGTTTTTTGATGGCTTGGAGCGGGGTCGCAACAGCCATGTCATTGTCTTCCAACATTTGCGGTGTTACTCAACCTCGAGTGTTACTTCGGAAGTGGTTATTGGATGAAGGACGAGGTCAACGAAGATAT
>NZ_JARFVE010000036.1:0-6625 GCF_029194105.1 Rhizobium mulingense
TCCTTGGTGAGGATGAAGTCGGCCAGCAGGTCAGTGTCCGATTTGCCTTCCCACGCCCCATGGGCATCCTGAGCGCGAATGAGCCTTATCAGGCATCTGAGAAAAGGGGTGGCGAGATCCCCATCCTCGTTGACAGCAGGGCCATCCGTACTTCCTGTCAATGTACCCATTTCTTAGTCCTCCTCATCGAAAGGCTTCTTTTCAATGGCGCCTGCTTCGGTTAGCACCTTGCGTAACCAGGGTGGCGGAGTAGTCCTGAGCATCGCCCGAGTTCGCGACAAAACATCTTCGATCAGTTGAGGATCGGATACTTTAATTGGGTGGATTTTGGCCGAAACAACTCGGGCTGCCGATGGCCCACCGATCGCCAGACAGAACAATAAGTGACAACCTTCCAACGCCTTCACCTTCGGGTTAATACGATCGACGTCCTCGTTCCGATGCTTTCCGCTCTGGTCGGAAACGTCTTCGAAGTCCAGGACTTCCACCAGTTTCCAGTCGTCGGGACTCACATCATAGACGACGAAACGTTTTGCCGATCCGAAATGGGCGTCGAGAGATTTCATATCTTGAGTGGCGATTGCGACGCGCAACGCGCCAGCCTTCCGTTTTGGAGCTGACGAGTGAACCCCGTCAGGGACGAGGGAAAGGCGACGAGCGGCGATCATCTAGGCAGTTCTCCTTTGCGGGAGGGATCAAGCGATCCAGGACACGGCGCGCGCTGATTGGCCTGGAAGATGTTGGAAACATCGAAGATCAGGTCGCGCGTTCCCTGATAGAGACTTGTGAGCTTATGCTGGCTGCCGAGTCGGTCGTATATCGGGAAGCCCACCCGCATGAGCGGAATCCCAAGGCGCTCCGCCGCTTGTCGTCCATGCGAATGCGTGACGAGAAGATCAGCGCCGACGGCAAGTTCTTCGAGATCGCCAAGATCACCGACCTGGAGCGATTCGGCCGGCATTTCCGCGAGTATTTTTGAGGTGCCGGTCGTGGTGACCGCTGCCGCGATTTCGGCGCCCATGCCGGTGAAGAAGGTAGCGAATTGGTAGAGCTGGTCCGGCTCCACAGCAATTGCGATTTTCTTGCCTCCGAAATGGAAATGTCCGTCGAGCAGGGCGTCCTGCAGCTGTGCTCGGCGACGGCGGATGTTTGCTGGCACCGGCGCACCAGAAATCTCAGAAAGAAACGAGACGAACCGGTCGGCTCGTTTCAATCCTGTCAGCGACTGGAACAATGCGTAAGGGACTCCCGTCCGGGTCCGCAGTAGCTCTGCGGGGCGGCGCATATGCTCGCCGATCGCGATACATTGCGCCGCCGTGCCAAGCTCTTGTATCTCGTCGACGGGAGTACCGCCATAGGTGGTCGGAACCCAACGATCGCCGGGCACCGTGCCGTCGAGAGAGCCGGAAATGTCCGGCAGGATCACCGGCTTCAGACCGAAGCTTTCGACCGTTTCGCGCAGAAGCTCGATGTCAGCGACTGTCAGATGCCATCCTGGTAGGATCGCAATCTTCTTTTGGTGGCGGCTCTGCTCGCCTGGAGTGGTGATGCGCTCGACCATAGAGATGACGGCCTTCGCCCATCCCTCTTCGATCGCTCCCTCGAAATCCGGGGTATTCGCCAGCACAACCTCCGTACCCGCGAGCTCATCGGCACGATCCCGCTTGATGTTGGCGAGATCGCCTGCGAAATCTTCGCCGCGGGTTTCCACCAGGGCTGTCGTGCAAATTCCGATCAGCTTGGGTTTTGCGCGCCTCTTGAGATTTAGGATCGCCTCTTCCAGATTGCCTGCGCCGCCAAGAATGGTCGCCACTGCGTCCAATGCCGTTGTCTGCAAGGGAATGGCTTCCTTAAAGTGCCGGACTAAAAGTACCAGCGCCAAGCTGGTGCAGCCCTGGCTGCCGTGGAACAGCGGCACGGCACGCTCGACGCCAAGAAAGGCGAGCGCGGCGCCGAGCGGCTGCGACGATTTCAGCGGATTGACCGCAGCTGATTTGGTCTGGGGAAAGACTTGAACCATCGGCTTTCCTCAACGCTTGCCGAAGCTGCCGGCGACCGCGCCGACAAAGTTTTGCAAGACGTACCCAGTCTCGTTCTCGCTCTTGGTATTCGTCAGTTCTTCTTCCACCGCATGCTGGCATTCCCACGGTGCCGGCTCCCGCACCTCCATCCAGATCGGATTGTGAATAGCAAGATCGATCTGGCGAACGAGCTCCACCATGCCGTCATAGCCGGCATAGGGGTGGTGGCGTTCCTGGTTGATATCGAGCCAAGGTGTCTTGGCCTTCAGCGCGATGAATTGCGTGCGCCCGCCAGACAACATGATGTCGGCTTTACCGTCGGCGAGCATGTTATAAAGCTCGCGCGGCGCCATCGACTCGAACAGGTGTTTTTCGTCTTTCAGGAGTTGCTTGATACGTTCCTTGTCTTCAGGCGTGGATTTCTTGACCGAGGTGCCCACGATCTCGATGCCCACCTCCATCAGCGCATGGACAACCGACCAGGACTTGACGCCGCCGGTGTTGAGCAACACGCGCTTGCCTTCAAGCCTTGGTCGATATGCTGCGAGTTTCATCCAGGCAATCGCCTCCTCCTCCGCGATCAATGCCTCGGTGCGCTCGAGGATTTCGGGATCCGCCCCCTGCATCACGAGCAGCTTGGCGATCTGTCTGAGTGCTTCCGAGGTGTCGGTAATTCCGTAAAAGGAGCCTTCGAAGAACGGGATATCCCAGAGCTCCTCCATTTTGCGGGCGAGGTTGATGAGTGCTGTCGAGCACACCAACATGGACGCCTTGGCGCGATGCGCAGAAGCAATGTCAAGATATCGGGCGTCTCCTGGAATGCAGGCCCTTACTCTGATCCCCAGCCGGTCAAGAAGCGGCTTTACCAGCCAAAACTCGCCGGATAGGTTGAACTCACCAATGATATTGATGTCGTAGGCGGTCACGTCGTTCGGCTCTACGCTGCCGATCACATGATCGAGCAACGCTTCACCGGCGAGCTTATTGCCAAGGTTCTTGGAGCCGGCAAAGCCCGGTGCGTTGACCGGCACCACCGGAAGGCCGAATTTTTCCGCGGCCCGCTTGCAGACGGCCTCGATGTCGTCGCCGATCAATGCTGTCACACAGGTCGAATAGACGAAAATCGCCGGTGGAGCATAGGCCTCCTTGATCTCGCGGATTGCTTTAAAAAGTTTCCGCTCGCCGTGCCCCATCACCACTTCGGTTTCAGTGAGGTCGGTCGTGAAACTGGTGCGCCAGAGCGTTGGACCTGAGGAAGCCGATCCGCGGTTGTCCCAGGAATTGCCCTCACAGCCGAGAGGCCCATGGATCAGGTGCGCGACGTCGGTGATCGGCTGCAGCACGATCTTGGCGCCATCGAAAGCGCATCCGCCGGCTGCCGCCCCGGGGATCAGCGGCTTCGAACAGCCGTTTTTGCGCGCCTTGGAATCCTTGCTGCGGTTCTTCTCGCAGGCAGGCTCGTCAAAGACATCCTGGACTTTAGCATTGAGCAAGGGCATTGCGGTCTCCAAGTTCAGATGAAGGCGGCCGGCCTCACAAGGCCGACCGCCGCCGCTCCTAGCGGGTCAGGTCGTAAGAATAGTCCGTCACACCCGGCTCGCTCGTCTCGCGATCGAGCTTGTCGAAGATCTTGTCGAGGATCGTCGTCAGGACGCGCAGGCCGCCCTGGTAGCCCATGAGCGGGAAACGGTGGTGATGGTGCCGGTCGAATATCGGAAAGGTCAGCCGGATCAATGGGGTGCCGGTGTCGCGCTCGAGATACTTGCCATAGGAATTGCCGATCATAAGATCAACCGGCTCGGTAAAGAGCAGCGAGCGCAACGCCCACAGGTCCTTGCCCGCCCAGACCTGGGCATCCTTGCCGAAGGGCGAGGATGCGAGCAACGCCTTCATCTCGGCTTCCCAGGCCGACGTGCCGTTGGTAGCAAGGCAGTGGGTCGGCTCACCGCCGGTTTCCAAGACGAACCGGGCAACGGCGTAGACGAAGTCAGGATCGCCGTAGATCGCGTATTTCTTCCCGTGCAGCCAGGCTTGGCTATCTGCCATAGCGTCGACGAGACGGCCGCGTTCCAGGCCGATTGCCGGAGGAATTTCCTTGCCGGTAATCTCCGAGACCTTCATCAGGAATTCGTCGGTCGCCTGAACACCCAGCGGATAATGGAACGAAGCCGTAACCTGACCGACCTCCTTGCAATATTCCAGCGTTTTGCGCGTGTTATAGTGCTGCAGCGACAGGGTCGCTTCGGCATTCAACGCCGTTTTCAAGTCCTCGATCTTCGTGCCGCCGTCATACATGCGGTACGTACCGTCAGACGGCGTGTCGAACTGGTCGGAGGCATCCTGGATGAAGATGTAGGATACGCCCATCATGTCGAGCAGGCGCTTCAGTTCGCGGTTGTTGCCGACGCAGAAGCCGTCGAAGCCGGGAATGATGTTGATGGCTTGAGCAACCTCCTTCCGCTCGTTGCCTTTCCAGAAGTTCTCCAGAATGCCCTTGATCATGCCGTCATAGCCATCGACGTGGCTGCCGACGAAGGCAGGCGTGTGGGCGAAAGGAACATCGAAGTCGTGCGGGACCGACCCTTCGTTCTTTGCGTTTTCGATGAAGCCGTGGAGGTCGTCTCCAATGACTTCGGCCATGCAGGTGGTCGAGACGGCGATCATCTTCGGATCGTAGAGCTTGTATGTATTGGCGAGCCCGTCGACCATGTTCTTCAACCCGCCGAACACTGCCGCGTCCTCCGTCATCGAGGACGAGACCGCCGATGAAGGCTCCTTGAAGTGACGCGACAGATGCGAACGGTAATAAGCGACGCAGCCCTGGCTGCCATGGACGAAGGACATCGTTTGCTCAAAGCCTGCGGCTGCGAAGACGGCACCGAGCGGCTGGCAGGCTTTGGCCGGGTTCACGACCAGGGCTTCGCGGCCCAGGTTCTTTTCGCGATACTCCCAGGTCTTCGTGAAGTCGTTTTGATCGGCAACGACCTGATCCGGGTGGGGGCATTCGAAATTGGCTTTCTTCTCGGCGAGCATCTGCCTGTATTCCGGCTCGCGGAACAGGGGAGCATGGTCGAGAACTTTTTCCGCCGACTGCGGCATAGTAAGCACCTTTCTTTTCATCGCGCCGCACCGGTGGCGGCAATGGGATGTCATCTGTCACGAGTGCGGATCAAGTCCGATGGGAAGAGCCTGGCCTGCCCCTTCCCAAGACAGGCCAGGCTCTCATTCGGCCGCAACCGCCTCAGCTGGCGCGGCCTCTTTTTTCCAGGGGACGTCGTAGAGATCCCACACCGGATTATTGATGGCCAGATCCATGTCGCGGGCGAATATGGCGAAGCCGTCATAGCCGTGATACGGGCCGGAATAATCCCAGGAGTGCATCTGGCGGAAGGGGATGCCCATCTTCTGCACCGGATACTTCTCTTTAATGCCGGACCCAACAAGGTCGGGGCGGATGCCTTCGATGAACTTTTCCAGCTCGTAACCGGTCACGTCGTCATAGATCAGCGTACCCTTGTTCACATAATGGCCGGTGCGCTGATAGTCGTCGTTGTGGGCGAACTCGTAGCCGGTGCCGACGATCCGCATGCCGAGGTCCTCATAGGCCGTGATGACGTGGCGAGGACGCAGGCCGCCGACATAGAGCATCACCGTCTTGCCTTCGAGGCGCGGCCGGTACTTGTCGACGACAGCATCGACCAGGGGCCGGTACTTGGTGATGACAGCCTCGGTCTTGTCGACGATTTCCGGACCGAAGTGCTTGGCTATTTCGCGCAGGGAGGTTTCGATCTGGGACGGACCAAAGAAATTGTATTCCATCCACGGGATGCCGTATTTTTCCTCCATGTGCCGACAGATGTAGTTCATCGAGCGGTAGCAGTGGATGAGGTTCAGCTTGGCCTTTGGCGCGCGCTCGACCTCAGCGAGCGTGGCATCACCCGACCAGTTGCCGACCACGCGCAGCCCCACCTCCTCCAATAGAATGCGCGTAGCCCACGCGTCGCCACCGATATTGTAGTCGCCGACGACGTTGACATCGTAAGGGCCGGTCTCAAACTCGACTTCGTTCTTGTCGAAAACCCAGTCACGGATGGCGTCGTTGGCGATGTGGTGGCCGAGCGATTGCGAGACGCCGCGGAAGCCCTCGCAGCGTACCGGCACGATCGTCTTTTCGTGCTCCTTGGCCTTCTTGCGCGACACCGCCTCAATGTCGTCGCCAATCAGCCCGATCGGGCATTCCGACTGCACGCTGATGCCGTTGTTGAGGGGGAAAAGCTCCTCGATCTCGTCGATGACCTGTTCAAGCTTCTTGTCGCCGCCGAACACGATGTCCTTTTCCTGGAAGTCTGAGGTGAACTGCAGCGTCACGAACGTGTCGATGCCCGTCAGGCCGACGTAGTAGTTGCGGCGTTGCGACCAGGAATAATGACCGCAACCGACCGGCCCGTGCGAGATGTGGACCATGTCCTTGACCGGCCCCCATACCACGCCTTTGGAGCCGGCATAGGCGCAGCCGCGGATCGTCATCACGCCCGGAATGGACTTGATGTTCGATTTGACGTCGCATTCGGAAAGGGCCTTCGGCTCATCGCCAGGCTCGTCGC
>NZ_JARFVE010000037.1:0-2500 GCF_029194105.1 Rhizobium mulingense
AAAAAGCCCGCCGGATTGGCGGGCTATTTTTGTATATGGTTGCGGGGGCAGGATTTGAACCTGCGGCCTTCAGGTTATGAGCCTGACGAGCTACCGGGCTGCTCCACCCCGCGGTATATTGTAACACGAAAGGCCGCTTGATGGGCGGCCTTTTGATCGGCTTTTGGCCGTTAGTTTTGTTGAGAGAAGATTGTTTTTGAAGAAGTTGCGTTTTGCAGACCTGGCAGCGACCTACTCTCCCGCGTCTTAAGACGAAGTACCATGGGCGCAGGGGCGTTTCACGGCCGTGTTCGGAAAGGGAACGGGTGCAGCCACCCCGCCATAACCACCAGGTCGGCAAAGCGCAACTTTTTGTTTGAGAAGCTGGTTCACTCCGACAGTGATTAGTGATCAGTCGGGAGTGATTAGTTTTGAACACGTCTTTGATACTCAACCGGACGAACACTTCGTGTTCGCCGGGCCCGGGCAAAGGCTATCGCCTTCGCTTGTCAGGACGACCGCTTTGCGGTCGCCTTGAGATGAGCACAGTCAATGAGAACGATCAAGCCGATCGAGCTATTAGTACCGGTAAGCTTCATGCGTTGCCGCACTTCCACACCCGGCCTATCAACGTGGTCGTCTTCCACGGCTCTGATAGGGAACACTCGTTTTCAGGTGGGTTTCCCGCTTAGATGCCTTCAGCGGTTATCCCGTCCATATATAGCTACCCTGCTATGCCCTTGGCAGGACAACAGGTCCACCAGAGATATGTCCATCCCGGTCCTCTCGTACTAGGGACAGATCCTGTCAATATTCCTACACCCACGGCAGATAGGGACCGAACTGTCTCACGACGTTCTGAACCCAGCTCACGTACCGCTTTAATTGGCGAACAGCCAAACCCTTGGGACCTGCTCCAGCCCCAGGATGCGATGAGCCGACATCGAGGTGCCAAACAACCCCGTCGATATGGACTCTTGGGGGTCATCAGCCTGTTATCCCCGGCGTACCTTTTATCCGTTGAGCGATGGCCCTTCCACGCGGGACCACCGGATCACTATGACCGACTTTCGTCTCTGCTCGACTTGTCAGTCTCGCAGTCAGGCGGGCTTATGCCATTGCACTCGACGACCGATTTCCGACCGGTCTGAGCCCACCATCGCGCGCCTCCGTTACTCTTTCGGAGGCGACCGCCCCAGTCAAACTACCCACCATACACTGTCCCGGACCCGGATGACGGGCCGCGGTTAGACATCCATGACGATAAGGGTGGTATTTCAAGGATGGCTCCACGGAAACTGGCGTCCCCGCTTCAAAGCCTACCACCTATCCTACACATGCCGACACGAATGCCAGTGTAAAGCTATAGTAAAGGTGCACGGGGTCTTTCCGTCTGACCGCAGGAACCCCGCATCTTCACGGGGAATTCAATTTCACTGAGTCTATGTTGGAGACAGCGGGGAAGTCGTTACGCCATTCGTGCAGGTCGGAACTTACCCGACAAGGAATTTCGCTACCTTAGGACCGTTATAGTTACGGCCGCCGTTTACTGGGGCTTCGATTCAAAGCTTGCACCTCTCCTCTTAACCTTCCAGCACCGGGCAGGCGTCAGACCCTATACGTCGTCTTGCGACTTCGCAGAGCCCTGTGTTTTTGATAAACAGTCGCTACCCCCTGGTCTGTGCCACCCCATCATAGTTGCCTAAAATGGGGTCACGCTTCTTCCGAAGTTACGCGTGCAATTTGCCGAGTTCCTTCAACATAGTTCTCTCAAGCGCCTTGGTATACTCTACCTGACCACCTGTGTCGGTTTCGGGTACGGTCTATACGGTGGAGCTATTTCCTGGAACCGCTCCGCTGCCCTGATAATCCAATAAACCAGAACAACTTGTGCAATCCGTCACTACCACCAGGCCCACGAATATTAACGTGGTTCCCATCGACTACGCGTGTCCGCCTCGTCTTAGGGGCCGGCTAACCCTGCTCAGATTAACTTTAAGCAGGAACCCTTGGTCTTTCGGCGAGAGGGTCTCTCACCCTCTTTATCGTTACTCATGTCAACATTCGCACTTCCGATACCTCCAGGAGCCCTCACGGGTCTCCCTTCATCAGCTTACGGAACGCTCCGCTACCACTTGCGATTGCTCGCAAATCCTCAGCTTCGGTGCATGGCTTCAGCCCCGTTACATTTTCGGCGCAAAGACCCTTATTTAGACCAGTGAGCTGTTACGCTTTCTTTAAATGATGGCTGCTTCTAAGCCAACATCCTGGTTGTTTTGGGATCCTCACATCCTTTCCCACTTAGCCATGACTTGGGGACCTTAGCTGGAGGTTAGGGTTGTTGCCCTTTTCACGACGGACGTTAGCACCCGCCGTGTGTCTGCCGAGTAGTACTCCCCGGTATTCGGAGTTTGGTTAGGATCAGTAAGACGGTGAGTCCCCATAGCCCATCCAGTGCTCTACCCCCGGGGGTATTCGCTCGACGCTCTACCTAAATAGATTTCGCGGAGAACCAGCTATT
>NZ_JARFVE010000038.1:0-6074 GCF_029194105.1 Rhizobium mulingense
AGAGACCGGCGAACAAAACGTTCCAATCACGACAAACCTGACAAAAGTGGCGGATGCCCGACATTTGCGAGAAATGTCGACGGTTGCGCTGGGGACAAGGGAATTCACGTGGACTTCAAATCGCGCCAAGGATCATGTGCCTGTTCGTGGCTAAGGGGCGTTACTCGACTTCTCGTGAACGTCCCTGGCGGTCTTATCAACCCTTGTCCTGGTTCCTGCTTTGCACCACCTTCCGCTTGGAGCCATGAAGAGGGTCGTTGTTTCGATAATTTGAGGATGGGCTGCTTGGCGATTTGTTCGTAGCCCAGCTCGGGTCCATACGTCTCGGTACGGTTCGCCTGCCTATCCTGTTCACGGCACTTTCGAACATAAGACCGAACGTCATCAGAGCGATCGCTGTGATGCGCAACATATTTCATTTGGTACGACGTTTGCTGGTGATCGGTGACGCTGGTTGACCATAGGCTCTGATGCCGATCTCGTCGGACAAGGACGCAATTGAAGTCAACTACGGAGGTTTTCGGGACCTGACACGATGATTGGTTCGGTGCATGCGGAACGCTTGGCGGCACGAGGATGACACCGAAAAGTACGTGGGGTCAAATCAATGGAGTGAAAAATGAAAAAGTATGTTTGCGAATTCTTCGGGACCTTCACACTTGTCTTCCTCGGCTGCGGCACATTGCTTTATATGCGTCAAGAGGTGGGCCTGTTGGGTGTCGCTTTAGCCTTCGGGACGACCGTGGTTGCAATGGCCTACACGATTGGCCCAGTCTCGGGCGCGCATCTCAATCCGGCGGTCAGCCTGGGTTTCCTCGTGTCGCGCCGATTGAGAGTGTGGGACTTTCTCGCGTATGTCTCCGCCCAATGTGCAGGAGCTATCGCGGCGGCAGGCACGCTCTACCTTATCGCTATGAACAAGGTCGGCGGTTACGATATCACCCTAGAAGGTTTCGCCCAAACCGGCTGGGTAGTCTACGGATGGAGAGCTGCGTTCCTATTCGAGTTTATCGCCACGTTCCTGTTCGTAACTGTATTCCTCAAATGCACGGCTGGACGCGGCGCTGTTGCACGATTGGCGATTGGACTTGCCTTAGTTGCGATCCACCTTGGCGGTATCACCGTTTCGGGTTCTTCTGTGAATCCAGCACGATCGATCGGCCCAGCACTTTTCGCAGGAGGGGCGGCACTCTCTCAACTCTGGCTTTATATATGTGCGCCAATGCTCGGCGCTATTGCGGCCGGCCTTCTTCAGCTCAGGGGGATCGTCGCGTCAAGCGAGCCGCAAAGTCTGCGCCAATTTGAATCGCGCGAAATGACCAGCGACATATCCAGCCCGGTTTCATTCCTTCGCCACCGAAGGAGAGGTATCCCAAAAAGGGAAAGCCACTGATCGAGGAGGGGGTCTCGACCTTGACAGGGGAGCGCATCCCCAGACACTCGCCGTTGCATCCCGCATATCTTGACGCTTACTGCGATCTTCCTACGGATTGGGACCACGGTCGTCTCTGACGTATCGACAAACGTCGCATACGGATCGACAATGGCAGCCCAACGTCCAGCTATCATTGGCGGCGATCCAAAACGGCGGCGATCGCGGCCAAAGCCTCGTGTATCGCGATACTCACCGACCTTCCGCTCAAGGTTGTCAAGGGTCCGCGATACTCATCCATACCGCAGATGCGTGTCATTAGGAGCATGAATTTTACAATGGTGAGGCTGCCATATAGGACACGTTGGGCGGCGGATCTAATGGAGCAAATCTCCAGCGTCTGGGGGGTTGCGCTGGGGTGCCGATCCACACCCAAGCGCCGGTAGGTGATAGACGATACCCACAGCGGCTAGGAGCCATTGAATCGGCAATATGTTCTTTTGATACGGTGTCGCGCAAGTTTGGCATGGAGAATCATATGCAATCGCAACAATAGCCGAGTGCAGAGTCAAGCAGCGCTACTTGCATACGCGCAAATGTCCGTTAGAAGATTTCGACGACGTGGCAGCCCAAGCAGTTGCGCGGCAGCGAGTTTAGGCGGGGCGTACGTTGCGGCGAAAAACAGCCAATGGACACGCCGAAAACGGCTACTGGGCCTAAGTCGCCACGGTCGCCCTGTGAACTTGGAACCCAGGCAAATTGTATGACCGTTGGCCGTCGTTCAGCATGCCGAAGTCGGAGCGCTGATCGGAAGCTGGATTAGCCTGCATGATGAACGAGAGGTTGGAAAATGCCGCTTTCAAAGGCTCCCGTAGGCATCGTGAGATGTTGAGAATGCGAGCAAGAATTGTAGGTGGAAAGACAGTGCCTGAGGCGCCAGAGGCCGACGATCGCGATCTAGCTTTAGACTTCGCCAAAGGAATACTCATTGTCTTGGTGATTTTCGGTCACCTGATACAATATATCTTTTACGAGGGTGATGGCTTCTGGGATTCGGCATGCTTCAAATCGATCTACATGTTTCACATGCCTCTCTTTATGGCGATAAGCGGATATCTCTCTAGATCAGGGCTACTAGGCAAATCGTTCAGGCAAGCCATCGGTGATCGCGCGCTGCAGCTCCTGGTGCCGACGCTGTTCTGGTGCACCCTTTTGGAGGCAGTCAAATTGCTCATGTTTCCCCGGCCGCCGGACGCACCTGGCAACCTGTTGCAATTCATGCACGATTTCGTCGGCACATACTGGTTCATCTGGGCTGCGTTTGCTTCTTTTCTTTTGGTCAAACTTATTTCGATCTTCAACTCCGGGTCGGCACGCTCTTTGCTTGTCTCATCCATACTGGTCGCAGTTGCCCCCGTGACGTTTTCTATATTCCCTCTCATAAAGTACACCTATCCCTTTTTCTGCATGGGATTTTCATTTGCGCAGTCGAGAGATTGGTGGACGAGCATAATGCGGTATCATAAGCCACTCCTGATGATGTCCGCCTCTATCGCGGCTAGCTTGTGCTTCATGGCGTGGCGCGAGGACACCTATGTCTACAACAATCTCGCCTTAATCCAGGATCTGCAGTCGGCAAAAGATATCCTTCTGATGTTTTTTGGCTCGACAGTGGCCTCTGCAGTGATGATCGAGATTCTGCTTCAATCCTGGAAAATTGGACGCTCGAACCGGGTGGTTCGCTTTATCGCCGTGGAAGTGGGGCAGAGCACGCTCGTGTTGTACCTGGTGCAGGCTACGGTATTCCGTCTCATGGATTTGATACAATACGGAGAACAATGGGCTCCCACAATGAGGTCTGGCGCGGCGGGAATTCTCGGGACGATGATCATTGCCGTAGCACTAGCAGTTCGCTGGAGCGTGCGCGACATTCCCTATCTGTCCCAGCTCATGCTTGGAACGCCACCCCGCCTCGTTCGTTTGCCGAGCAATCCTGCGAATAACTAGCGGTGTTCAATTCTCAACCTAAACTTCGTCAGCAAGCAAGCATGCCAAGGCACGCGTTAAGGGGCCCATTTTTAAAGGATCCTTTTGCACGAAGATCGGCTGAGGTCCGACTGATGTGCCAATCACGTATCGAGAATCCGCAAACCCCTCGCGCCCAATGCTCCGCGACGACGCGGGCGCTTGACCCCCAGGGTATCGACTCCACCCTCTTTGAGGTTGCCAAAGATTCGGTTTGCTTCGCACTTGTTTGGGGTCCGCTTGCCGCCAGGTCCCGTTGTCCCTGCTAAAATCGCGAGCGTTCGCTAAGGTACCAGAAACGCTTTTCCGGCCTGTGCTAAGCAATGACCGGAAACAGCGAGTATCGCCTCAGCGGTCACACCGAGGCAGCACTGCTCCATGACGGCCGCTGCCACAGTCATCCTCTTGCCGGCGCCGACGGTACCGGCCAGCTAGGTCGTGCCGGCAGCATGATCCCCCGGGTGCCGTGTTCTGGTGCGGATAGAGAGTGAACGCGGCCGACGCACGCCGGCAACTTAAGATACACGCCGCCGAGGCGCCCAGGGGCTGGTTGTTGAAACGGTCCTAAAACCTTGCGGCCGGTCGATCCGGTGGGCATCGGACCAGGACCCGGCCCTGAAGGGCCATCTGATCTTCGTGAGCTTCCCCTTTGCCGGCTACGTCTAACAGCCGTTCACTGTGGAAATTCAGAGCGTTGTTGAGCTGTCGCCGGCGTCGCGGGGGCCTATGCCGCATTCCATTTGCCCGCGGCATTCCCCCAAATGACGGCGCTAACTGTCGAGGAAGGGAGCTCCAGCCAGTGATGCATGCGGGTCTCGGAGTCCATCACTGGGAGGCGCTGTGATCGCCAAGCAAAGAAGATCGACCGGCTGCACCTCGGCAAGCGGCCGGACATTGCGCCCAATCCGCGAATTGAGAGCGGAGCGGCTTCGGCGGGTGTCATTTGTTGCTGACGTGGCCGGAGAATAGGCTTCCGCCGCTGCACCGGGATGCCATTTCTTCGATCCCCACCGCGTCTTGTCCGGTTCACGACAACGTTGTCCTCGATCAATTCTTCATGGGCTAGCTAAGAAGCTGGAAACAATACAGATGCCGTGTTCCGAACCTCAGCGGAGGAGACTGGCATGAGTCTTGAACTCCCAGAACTACGCGGCGGGCAATCGCCTGGTGGAACGTGTGGCGTCCGGTCGAAGTCGATTTGAACCTTGAAGGGAAAATACATGGCAGGTCTGCATCAGTTCGCACGGAAAAGGGGGTATCGGCAAGTACACGGCCTCTCAAGATACTCTCACTGTCCTTGTCGACCTCGAAAAGCTGATTCCACCCCCCGCCTGATCCTCAATTCGAAAGCCCGAGACACGGTTTTACACCTGGCGGCGAATAGGTTGGTTGAGGGTGGAGTTCGCGGCGAAACCTACCGCCACTGGACTATCGCGACGGGAATCTCGCTTGTGAAGCGCTTTTCGTCAAGCCCGCCAGCGTTGCCCGCCGCTTGCCGTTGTTGTTGCGGCCGCCCCGTTTCGAGGGGCCATGTCATTCGTCCGGGCCAAGTTGCGTCGCCACAGGTCCCATCTGCCGCACCATTTTAAGGGATGGTGTTACCGGAAGCGGGTGTGGCCCTTAGTCAAACCGCATCCAACACTCAGGAGGATTTTAACTGATGTCAAACGTCACCCCTGTCCCCAACAATGCTCGATTAGATGAGAAAGATGCTCTCGCCACGCCTTTCATTAAGTGCCTCTTGCGTCTGATGCGTGCTCAAGACACCTTTGAATTGTGGCAAGAGAAATCGGACACCGATTTGCTCTGTGATTTCATCGTGACGAGGCAGCAGCGTAGGGCGATTCCTCTCATCGGGGGACCTGACCTAGAGGTGCAGTGGCGGCTTGAGATCTTCTATGCCGCCGTAGCACTTGCTATAGAGGAGCAGTCCGGACTGATGGCGTCACCGGTGTTGACTGTGAACCATGAGGGATTCGGTCGGATATTACTCACGGCGGGGCGGCTCGTAGTACTCTCGAAGACGCTCCGCGACGTACATCGATTTGGCTTCGACAACCTCCAAAAGCTCGCCGAGGCGGGAACTGGCCTGGTCGATAATGGCTTAACAACAATTAAGACCTATTCAGATGTAGCGCGCGTTTAAGTGCGGTTGAAACGGCTCATATAGGGCGGAATTCTTCGCTAATCTGCCCAGCAATCAAGCAATCCGGGGGTGTGCCCTAGCGTTCTTGGCGCGGGGGGGGGGGGGCGACATGGAGGAACCTGCATGACAGTGCGTTCACTACTCACTACGGCTCCTCTTTGGCTCCGGCGTATCTCACAAGCACTGATCAAGCGACGTGTATTGGCTGCGCCCCTTGTTTTCTGGTCTGCCAGTGTTCGGCAGGAAGGTAGGTGGTTGGCCTTCAAATGACCTGTCACCGAATTTTCATCCGGCGTCTGACCTGCCACTGAGAATTTCTGAACCGCTCCCAAACGTTGGACCACCGGATGCTAGAGTTTTCCGGCTTCATTCAGGGAGGCGGGCTGGTTGCGCCTCCCGAATTCACCAACGAGATCGGCACCTTGTTGCCGATCGCACCATGAGGTCTTTCCTCATTGTAGTATCTACGCCAATCCTCCATCTTTTCGCGGGCATCCGCAAGGGTCAGGAACCAATGCTGGTTCAGGCATT
>NZ_JARFVE010000039.1:0-5779 GCF_029194105.1 Rhizobium mulingense
CGTTCCGATCACCGCCGCTTCAAGTTCACAGCCGACAATGTTGCCATGCTGCTTAACCGTGACGTTCACAACCGTTTTCAATCCTCGAGCCGACAGGGCCTACACGGATCACGACCTTGGCGCCCGCCATAATCGAGCGTAAGGGCCATCAGTTCTCACTAGGTCAGCGTGCTTTCCCTCCTCAATGACCCGCCCCTTGTCCAGGACCACAATATTGTCCGCCCCACGAACGGTGCTCAACCGATGAGTGATGACTATGATGGTCTTCCCAGCGCGAGACAGATCCTCAACAACCCGCAGCACAAATTCTTCGGCTGCCGAGTCCAGAGAGGAGGTCGCTTCGTCAAGGATTAGAACGTCGGGATCCCGGTACAGGGCCCGAGCCAATGCGAGGCGCTGCTTCTCACCTCCGGAGAGGCGAACCCCGTTCTCGCCCAGATGGGCCTGGAACCGCCCGGGCCAGCGCTCGATGCACTCCCGCAGTCCTATTCGATCACAGATGCGTACGATCTTATCGAACTCCGGTTCGAACTCGCCCAGGGCGATGTTCTCGATCACGGAACCGGAGAAGACGTCTATCGATTGCGGTACTGCAGCCATGACCTTGTGCAGTGATGCGCTCGAGAAATCCTGGAGGGCATATTGGCCGATCCGAATGCATCCATCCTCAAGCTGGTAGACATTCTGCAGCAGAGCCGCAAGGGTGCTTTTGCCCGAGCCGCTCTCACCCACGACGGCCGTCAACTCTCCTTGGCGAAAGGAGACGCTTAGATCGCTGAAAACCTCCGCCTGCGCGCCATAGCGGAATGTGACGTTCTCCAGGCGAATATCTCCGAGATCGGTCTTCGTAGCATCGATGCCGCTGCTGCTTGCCGACTCCAGTTCAAAGATCTCGAAAAGTCTATCCGCCGCGATAAACGCGTCTTGAACGATCCGGTTGGTCTGGATCAGGCGGGCGACCGGCCGGGTGATATAGCCAAGCAACGTATAGCAGGACAGCAATTCGCCGGGCGTGACGGCCTGTTCGAGCGCAAGCGTGGTTCCAAACCACATCAGCACGATGGTGAACAGGACCGACAGCAACGTCGAGGCGTTGTCGCCGCAGATTGAGATCAGCCCGGAGCTGTAGACGGAATGCAGCATCTTTACGAAGCGGGTCTCCATTTTGAAGTTTGCGAAGCTCTCGACGCCGGAAGTCTTAATGGTGGAGACAGCTCCGAGTGATTCTACCAGTTGCGCCTCGAGTTTGGCGTCATTTTCCATGATGACTCGTTGGAGATTTCGATTCATCCGATTGATGGCCCAATATACCAGGATGTACATTGGAATGGCGAGCGCCACGATCAAAGCAATATTCCAGGAATAGATGAACATCATTCCGAACGAGAACAGTATCATTAAAATGTCAACAAACATGTTTATCGAAACGTCGTTCAGGAAGCTCCTGATTTTCACAGCGTCGTTCATGCGCGACACGATTTCTCCCATGCGCATGCTATCGAAGAACTTCTGGGGCAGGGCCAGGATGTGATTGTAATAGCCGAGGATCAAGCATACGTCGATCTTCTGCCCCGTCTGCAGGACGAGTCGGCCTCTTAGGAGGTTGATCAGGATCTGTATCGCTAGGATCAGCAGCATTGCGATGCTCATCAAGTTGAGCAGGTTGCGGTTTCCCGCTGGGATCACGTGATCAACGATCTTCTGAACGTAGATCGCCGTCGAGAGACTGAGGACGGTCGTCACAAGAGCGCCGACGAGAGCCTGCGCCATCACCGTGCGGTGTGGCGCGAGTAGGCGGGCGAATCGGGCGAGGGGCGACGTGGTCTCGTCTCGACGATTGAATGTGTCTGCCGGAACCAGCAAAACCAGAACGCCGGTCCATTGCTCCATGAATTCCTGATGCGGCACTTTGCAGATTTCGCCCAAGGCCGGGTCCATGACGATGACCCACTTGGCGTCGATCGCATGGACCACTACGAAATGGTGCAGGTCCTCCTTGACGACGTGCGGGATAGCGGGCTTGGGGATCTTGTACAGGCTGTCGAAGCCACCTTTGACGCCTTTCGCGATGAAGCCCAGCTTCTGCGCCGCTTCCGTGAGCCCCAGCACACTCGTACCGGAGCGGTCGGTCGACGCATACTGGCGGATGCGCGCCAATGGCAACTTGTAGCCATAGAAGGCTGCGACAGATGCGAGGCTGGCGGCGCCGCAATCCGTGATGTCACGCTGTTTGAACTTAATGGCCTTACTCGACATGGAGGCTCGCTGGCTGTTGGGACAATATTAGCGCCCCGCCAGCATCGGGTTGAGCCAATCGTCTGCCTCGTCGTAGAGCAGTTGCAGGAGAGTGCGATTGGCCAACAGAAAGCGAGCCCGCACGGTCATGCCTTTCTTCAGGTGGCCGATGGCCCCGCTTTTCAGCGCGAGTTCGCTGCGAGAGAGCGCGCACTGGACCTTGAAGACCGGGTTCCCGTCATGCAGAGTGAAGTCCTGCGCCACCTCGACCACCCTTGCTTTGATGACACCCCATTGGTTGTAGTTAAAGGCATCCACTTGGAGCCGCACCGGCTGACCAGGCTGCACAAAGCCAATGTCGTTGGGGGAGACGTAGATTTCCGCCACCAGATCGTCGTTCGGCGAGATCCAACCAACGGTTTGCCCGCTCTGCACGTAGCTTCCGTGCGCGAGGCCGGAGAACTGCTCGAGAGCACCCGATACTGGGGCGCGGATGCGGTGCAGGTCCCGTTCGTGCTCGAGCTGATGCAAGGTGGCCGTGAGTTCCTTTAAGCGCAGGTTAGCATCAAGGAGCTTCTGGTTCCAATCAGCGGTTTTGCGTCGCACGAGGATCTCGCCTTGGACCTCGATATTTTGGAGAGCGAAAGCCTTCTCGTCAACGGTCTTCGCCGGCGCCGCAGCAGCCGAGACAAGTCGCTTTGCGCGGTCGAGTTCCGCCGCGGCGTTACTGCGCGCATTTTGGTTCTCGCGCAGCAAGTTGAGAAAATGCACCCTTTCAGCCGTCGCGGATTCGGTTTGGAGGGGGGGCGAGACGCTGAGCCTTGCGCCGGAAGAAATCAGCGTTTGGAAGTCATGGGCAAGATCGCTCTTGGCATGAATGTCGGCTAAAACCCCGCTGAGCTTTTCCTCGATTACATGATCGTCAAAGGCGATTATTTCCTTCCCCTTAGCAACGACATCGTTCTCAAAGGCAAGGACACGGGAGATGCGTCCGGAGACGGGCGCTATCAGGGGCGTCTTCTCCACGATCGGGCGAATAGTACCGACACTCTGCATGGAGACCGGTATGGTAACGAGTGGCAGTGAGCCAAATGCCGCGGCGACGAAGAGCAAGATCGCCCTATAAATGCTCAAGGATCGTCCTGATCGTCGCGCCAGTATGCTTTCTGCGATGCAGCTGGCCGTTTCAGCAGAAAGGGGAACTGCTAGTCTGTAGTCACTAGGAGCCATCGAGAGCCAGCTCGCTTATCAACCAAACAAGTGTCCGTAACGTCGCAAAAACAAGTAAACCCAAAAATACCAACCTCCGGAGGTTTCAGCTGCTTCTTGAGGGGTTAATTCGGTTACACGATAGGCTGCCATGTTGTTCATCATTGGTGTCTCCGTTCAGAGCTGGATTGAGAAGATGCCAAGGTCCCCGTTGGGAGCTCCTAGCGGCGCGCAACAAAAAGGTTCAAGATTCGTGCCAATGCAGAAGGAGCGAAAAGCATCAGAAAACTGTTCTGTATGTTATTCAATGGCTGCCCTAGAGCGCCGAGACGTGCCAAACCGCACATCACGCTGTCGCAAGCACGACAAACCGAGTAGGGTTCTGAATGAACGTCCTGAACAGGATCGACAGCTCCAAAGTTCGGTGGCGACGGTACAGTTGAGACTCGGCGCTCAGTAAGCGCGCCCCCATCCGCGTAGCCCCCATCGAGTTTGCCGTCGATTTTTGTTGCTGCTGATTCACTCTGAAACCTGGTGAATTGTTGGTGGCCCTCCGCACGATAGTGGGCGCGGATGCGCCGCTTGGTGCCGCGGGCCGTCGCCTTGCGCTGTGGCGGCAAATAATAGGCCGTCGCTCGAAGCCGGAGTGCCCATGGATCGGTAACCCCGCCTGCGCCTCGACCACCCTGGCTAGCGCCCGGTCGTAGGCTTCGCTCTCGACATGCCACTGTCGAACACGGATTAACACCCACAAGGTGTGGGTGTCTGTGGCATCGGCCATCATGCGCAGGCCAAAGCTAGTCTCTTCTGCGAGGATGACGTTCATCGCAGGGCGCTCCTGTACGCAGATGACTGAATGCTTCGCAGAAGCCAGTCGCAGCATCCACGTCTGGACGTCGCCTTCGCAATCGAGCCGCCCGGAATCGTAACAGCCCGAGCTGGCGCGGCCAAGCTCGCGTAACCGGATGTCGAGGTGAGCTTGAGATTTGCCAGCTATCCTCCTGTCGCAACGGCCCCGCGAGACGATCGCTGTCGGCCACAGCCTGGGCCGGAACAAGTGCAGGTCTGAGATCGCCATAGCGTCGGGACCCGCCCAAGCATTGCCCAATAGGTCTCGTGTTTCTTTTCGCATCCGGTGGATCTTTTACTTGACACATCCGGCCATAGCATCTGCCAATAGGGACAAGGCCACGCCCTGGTAAACGTGAAATACGGCAGGATGCTAGGCCTTCAGGCCTACAGCCAGGTCTCGGATCGATACGGGTCGATCCGTCTGTCGTCCTCGTCGATCAGACGCTTGAGCCATTCCAGCGCCGCGATGGCGGACCCGATGTGCTGCATTGTTCCGGAATTCGAGCAGGCTCAGCAGCCTCGGCAACATGCGTGGATAATGAAATGCCGTAGGAGGAACGTGGCACCGCCTGGGCTCGCTGCTTAGGAACCGCCAGTCTCGTATTTGCGGACCAGAGCCGAAAGTATCGCCTGTTCGGCAATTTCGGCACCGCTCCGTCGAGGGCCTTGATCGCGGACCCGGCGATGCGAGCCAAAAGGCGCTCCTCGCTGGCCCCTTTTCAATTTCTTGGCGATCGAGGCGACGACCCTACGTTCCCATTCGCCACCATCTTGTGCACTTTGATCTGAACCCTTCAAACTGGACCAGTTTTGGTTAGAGTTTTCCGGTGCATTTTCCTGGCTGGGAAAGGGACCAGAAGACGATGAAAGCGTCGCAGTTTTCGGACGCTCAGAAGGCGTTCATTCTGAAGCAAGGTGATGAAGGCGTGTCGGTTGCTGAAATCTGCAGGAAGGCGGGGATCAGCCAGGCGACTTATTTCAACTGGAAGAAAAAATACGCGGGCATGCTGCCACCGGAGATGAAGAGGCTGAAACAGCTCGAGGACGAGAATTCGCGCCTGAAGAAGATCGTCGCGGATCTGACGCTGGACCGCGAGATGTTGCAGGATGTCATCCGCCGAAAGCTCTAAGGCCTGCTCGGAAGCGGGAGATGGTGAAAGGCATGTGCTGCGATTGGGCGATCTCGATCCGACGTGCTTGTGGAGCGTTGAACTTCGATCGATCAACTCACCACTATACCTCTCGCCGTGCTGATCAGGCCGGTCTGGAACGTCGTATTCGCGAGATCTGCGAGATCCGTGTGCGGTACGGCTATCGCCGCGTGCATGTGCTGTTGGAACGCGAGGGTTGGGGCACCAACATCAAGCGAACCTACCGCATTTACAGGGACTTGGGGCTACAGTTGCGGAACAAGACACCGAAGCGGGGGGTAAAAGCCAAGCTTCGCGAGGATCGGCACATGGCCGTCGGACCCAACGACGTC